>JASHOU010000148.1 GCA_030038475.1 Terriglobales bacterium
AGAAATTCGTAGCGCTTCGGCGCGCATTCGTGTATAAAACACAGTTCTGCCGATTGCAGGGGATTCTGCCCAGGCCGGTCCGGGCTAAAGCCTTCCATTTCTATTATTTCGGCTATTTTCAACCGGTTTCGGCTGCAACGGATTTGCTTTCGCATCTATGCCATCGCGTCCCGCATCTTTGGACCGCTCGCTGCGCCTGACGCTACCGGCGACGTCCGCTAATTTAGGCCCAGCGTTTGACGCGGCTGCGGTTGCGCTCGATTTCCATCTGCGGGTGCGGGCCGATCGCGCGCCCGATTTTTTTGTGACCGCCGAAGGGCGTGACGCACACATCTGCGGACGCATGGAGAATCACCTTATCGTCACTACCTATTGCGAGGTGCTCGAATCGGAGAATCGCAAGATTGCGCCGTTGCGCATCCATCTGGAAAACGAAATTCCCATTGGCCGCGGGTGCGGATCGTCGGCCGCGGCGCGGCTGGCGGGGATTGCGCTGGCCGTGCATTTCGGGCATTTGCGCTGGAAAAACGACCGCATCGTGGGCGAAGCCTCGATGCGCGAGCACCATCCCGACAATGCGTCGGCGTGCTGGATGGGCGCGCTCACCGTGGCGCGCATGGCCAATCAGGTGCAGGCGCAGGTGGTGGAAGTCAAGCCGAAAGGGAAGTGGCCGTTTCTGCTGGCGGTCCCCGATGCTCCGCTTTCGACCGAGCAGGCGCGGCGGGTGCTGCCGTTCCAATACTCGCGCGCCGATGCGGTGACCAACATTCAGAATTCGATGCTGCTGTTGGCGGCGTTTACGCAGGACCGCCGCGATTTGCTTCCATCCGCGCTCGAAGATCGCATTCATCAGCCGTATCGCGCGCCGCTCTGTCCGCTGCTGCCCGCGCTTAAAGAACTCACAGGCGATTCGGGCATTCTGGGTGCGGCACTCAGCGGAGCGGGACCGTCGGTGCTGGTCTTTTTGGATCCGAAAGTTCCGGCGAAGAAAGCGAAGCAGAGAATTGCGGCGCACCTCACCAAGCGCCGGCTGACGGCTGAACTGATTCTCACCGAGATCGCGCTTCACGGTGGACGCGATAGCGCGGGCTGGAGGAAATATCATGCCGGCGCAAGGAAATAGGCAGCGCACCGTAGAAGCCATCTCGTAAATGAAGCAAGGGAGAAGCGCCGCTGTTCCCTCAGGGGCTAAAGCCCCCTGTCTTTGGCCGACCTTTTGCGGCACCCTTCAGCTATGCTCAGGGCAGGCTCTGAAGCCGTGCCCTACCCAAAATCGACTCATAAAATAGCGTGGTCGAAAG
The DNA here is from genome assembly GCA_030038475.1 of Terriglobales bacterium. Classification (GTDB taxonomy): domain Bacteria; phylum Acidobacteriota; class Terriglobia; order Terriglobales; family Acidobacteriaceae; genus Acidiflorens. Next base: position 1,302 of record JASHOU010000148.1, read on the forward strand.
CAGTTCAGGACAGACGCGAAAGCCTCATTACCTGGCTGCCCTACCTTGCTGCTTCCTGCGCCCACTTCGCGAGGCTGCTTAGGAAGGGATATGCCTCTTTGGGAGGGTCGATGTTGCCCTCAAGCGCAGTTTTGAAAGGCACCATGCGGCCGTAGAATTCGCGAGTGCTGCCCTTATCCTGCTTGATAACGGCACCGGAGAGTTCGAGGCCGGCGAAGAGGCCGCGGGAGCGCGAATAGGCGAGAACCTGGGCGCGCATCTTCCAATCGGTGTCAGCAGCGGCGTGGCGGCCGATGGGACCGGCGGCGGCGCTGGCATCGGCGCCGAGCTTGAACTGGCTGGAGAGAAGGTTATCCATGCCGCCTTTGTTCATGATGAGCATGACGAGATCGGTGGCCTGGCCGCCGATCTGCAAGCCGAAACTGCCGCCGCCAATGGTGAAAAAGGCGGGGGCGCTCCAGCCTTTGGGAGTGCGGCAACTGGCAACGCCTTTGCCGTAGCGGCCGCCAAAGACGAATCCTGCGTTGAGCAGCGAGGGAACGACGGCCACGCATTCGGCGGAGCCGAGCACTTCTTCGGGAATACGCTCGTCGGGCGCGGCCTGGATTTCATCGAGGACGGTGCCGGCAGTCTCAACGCGGCCGGAGGCTTTGGTATTGGGCTCAGGGGATGGAGCTTCCTGGTCGGCGGCGAAGGCGGAGGTCAGGAAACACGCCAGGAAACAAACGAGCAGCGGAACGATGGACTTTCGCATTATGCCTCACTGGGAGCTTGGGTATGGGGTCTATTGCCTATGATTGTATTCGATGCGGAGTGCGAAAGGAGGGATAGCTGGGGGTGATCAGGGTGAGTCGGGGGGAGTTCTCAGTTCTCGGTTGATAAGAGGCCTGGACGCGGGAGTTATGACGGTCGGGAAGAATCATCCACGTCGGGTGGTTGCGATCTAAGGGCAAAGGCTTGAACCACAGGGCGCACAGAGGGGCACAGGGAAGCACGAGGTGTGGGTTGAGCGGCTGATTTCTACTGGGGCGGGCAAAAAAATGCGGGGCTGAAATCGGCGACCCTAATCTCCGTTTCCAACCCCGTCTCCCAGGTTCTGTGGTAGGTGAAGCGAGTATGGGGCAGGTGGGAAAAGCGGACAAGATTACGAGGGTCACTGTACTTAGGTAACAGGAGGGCGGTTTAGTAGCCCTTTCCGGTCGTGAGTGAAATCGCGATGTTACACCAATTGATGGTGTGCGGATCGGGTGGCCGAGTTGGAATTTGAGTTCTGGGTATCGAGCCGCGTACCAATCCCCTCCCTCGTTAAGGGTCATCAGGACCCAAGAGCGCTTACTTCTCCACAGACTCAAAATTGGGTTCCGCGCGACGGCGATGTGGGTCACAGTCGCGCGGCCCGCTTTGATTGCCGCGCCACCCGATATGGGTCATGGTCGCGCAGCACTTTGTCGCTGTACGCGCAGGAAAGAGGGAAGCAGGGCCAAGCCAGCTCGCAGCAGCAACAAGTCCAAAGAGATCCGCCCAGGAAACTACTACAGACTGTCGCGGGTCACTGACCGCCAGCAAGCTCGCGAGCAGTGCCTTCATCGACCGTGTTTTCAATTGCAGGAACCAGTGTGTTGTCCAGCCACAGTGCGACGCTTCTGCGAAGTCTCAGGAGTTTGCCGGACTCCTTAAGGGCATAGAAAGCGGTCATTGCAAAGAACGTGCTCCATCCGAAAATCATCAACATCACCACGACAGACATGATGCACTCCTTTTCCGAGGCTTCTGCCTCCAAAAAGCGAAAATCCTGCAGTAAGAGGGCCAACGACGGGATTTCACTGGCACCGCAAGCCAAACGTACCCTGGAGTTCTTTCCGCGCGACCAACCCCACGCCGGCCCCTAGTTACATAAGTGAAGATCGCGGTCACAAAGTTTCAGCATAGGTAAAGAAATTTACGCTCTACGGACAACGGCGGCCCGGCGGTGTTTGGATTGGGTCGACTTCTTCCGTGTTTCACCCATTCTCGTGCTTCACCCACACGACCCGGCTTTCCGATGCTTTACCCACAGGCTGGCGCAGAATCTCCCAACCCACAAATCGCCGCAAGACATTGGAGGTAAAATTAAGGTGACTTAGAGGTAAGTCGCTAAGCCATTGAAAAATAATATGGTTTTCTTGGCAATCAAAATTACGGGGTGGTGGTAAAATCCGCAGAACCAAAAGCCATGGTGATTCGGAGAACCATGGAAGTGCCACATACATTTCGATTTGGCCCGTTCGCAGTGGATACTGAAGCGCGGGAGCTGTCGAAGCACGGGACACGAATCAGGCTGCGCGGCCAGCCTTATGTGATTTTGGAAGTTCTGCTCGCGCGTGCAGGCAAGGTCGTCACTCGGGAAGAGATTCGGGAACGGCTTTGGCCATCGGATATCTTCGTCGATTTTGAACACGGGCTCAACACATCTGTCAAGAAGCTGCGAGAGGCGTTATGCGATTCGGCGGATGAGCCACGCTATATCGAGACTGTTCCCCGTGTCGGCTACCGCTTTATCGCTGCGGTCGAGGTTGTCGGAAAAAGAACTGACGCGATAGCTGAGGTGCCCAGCGCACACTCTTCTGCGACAAGTTCAGCCACGGCACTGGTTGCAGAAACTCCTGCGGGTAGGTCCGCGAAGCGCTGGAAAATTATCGTTCCAGTTCTAACCGTCGCCTTGCTCGTGGTAGGCGTACTTTACTACCACGCGCATCGAGCCAACCCCCTCTCCGACAAAGACACGGTCGTTCTCGCCGACTTTACGAACACGACTGGCGATCCGGTTTTTGACGACGCACTGAAGACTGCGCTCAGCGTTTCGTTGCGGCAATCGCCCTTTCTCAATGTGCTTCCTGATAGCAAGGTCGCGAAGACCTTGCAAGAAATGACCCGTCCGACTGGCACGAAACTCACGCCCGATGTGGCTCGCGACCTTTGCCAGCGTGCGGGAAGCAAGGCTTATGTTACGGGGTCGATTGCTGGTCTAGGCAGCCACTACGTAATTGGACTCAAGGCTGTGAATTGCCAAAATGGGGATGTGTTGGCACAAGAGCAGGTCACAGCGGCGGCTAAAGAGAATGTGCTAGACGGGCTGGGCGAGGCAGCATCCAAGCTGCGCGGCGAGTTGGGGGAGTCGCTGACAACGGTGCAGAACTTTGATGTACCGCTCGAACAGGCAACCACTTCGTCGCTTGAAGCTCTGAAAGCGTACAGCCTTGCAAGGGCTACTCATGCGAAAGGCCCTGCAGCCCTGCGTTACCATCAACGCGCCATCCAGCTTGATCCGAACTTTGCCATGGGCTACTGGGCTGTAGGTAGCGACTACTACAGTCTTGGCGAACTGGGGCGTGCCAGCGAGTACTTCACCAAGGCATTTGAGTTGCGGGAACATGCCAGCGAGCGGGAAAGGCTGGCGATTACCGCCGCCTACTATCAGAACGTAACCGGGGAACGGGAAAAAGCCGCACAAACGTTTGAGGAGTGGGTTGAGAGCTATCCGCGAGACTACAGGGCACATCTCGATTTGGGCAACGTGTACATTGAACAAGGTCAGTGGCAGAAGGCCGTGGCGGCATACCGCGAAGGCCTCCGTCTTGCCCCTGACGATGGCGCTTCATACGAGGACCTCGTGAACAGCCTGCTCGCCTTGCAGCGATTCGACGAAGCGCGGCAGATGATCCAGCAGGCCCAGGCGCGAAAGCTGGATGCTTTCACAGCTCATAATGCTCTCTACGCTTTGGCTTTTCTGAACTCGGATTCCACGGGGATGGCGGAACAGCAACATTGGTTTTCGGGGCAGCCTAACCTCGATCATGCCGGGCTTTCGCTCGCATCGGACACCGAGGCATACGCAGGCCATCTGAGCAGGGCGGAGGAACTGACCAAGCGCTCTGTAGACTCCGCCCTGCGTGCTGATAGCAAGGAAAACGGAGCCATCCGACTAGAGAATGCCGCGTTGCGCGAAGCTGCCTTCGGCAACGCTCGAGAAGCGAAACAGGCCGCGGCACAGGGTTTGAAGCTCGTTCCCACGAGTCAAGGCGTAGAGGATGAAGCCGCGCTAGCGTTCGCGAGGGCGGGCGATCTGGCGCGAGCCGAATCGCTAGCGGACGACCTGAACAAACGCTTTCCGCTGGATACGCAGATACAGTTGCTTTGGCTGCCCGCGATTCGAGCGCAGTTGGCACTGAATCGCAAAAATCCGGCTGAGGCCCTCACTGGTTTGCAAGCCGCTGCTCCATCCATCGAGTTGGGGAATATCCAATTTCTCGCCAATCTCTCTTGCCTGTACACGACATACATTCGCGCCGAGGCATATTTCGCAGCCGGAAAAGGCAAGGAATCCGCCGCCGAATTCCAGAAAATTCTCGACCACAGCGGCATCGTTTGGAATTGCTGGACCGGAGCACTAGCACGCCTGGGAGTGGCTCGTGCGAATGCGCTGGAAGCGAGAACTTCGCAAGGCGCTGACGCCGATGCTGCACGAGTGCGAGCATTGGCGGTTTACAAAGACTTCCTCACCCTCTGGAAAGACGCCGACCCCGACATCCCCGTCCTGAAGCAAGCCAAAACCGAGTACGCGAAGCTCCAAAAGTGAACTGTTGTTATCAGGCGTTAACACTCATTGAGAATCGGCATAGAGGAAACTAACGGGCAAGGTTTGGATGGGTACTAGAGCGGCGGCAGCGAGATCGTGTACCTCAGACTTTCCTTAGTGGCTAAAGCCGGGCTCAGGATGAAGCGTCGCCGCAGCGGTGAACCGCTGGGGCACGCAAAATCAGAGGCGCCGGCCAGAGGCAAAACCTAGTCTCTCGCCGCGGCTCTGATCTACTTCGCCGTTACGAGCGAATGGGTGATGGCGTGGACGGAGAGCGCGATGCGGTTTTGGACGCCGACTTTGCGCATCAGTTTGGCGACGTGTGCTTTTACGGTGCGCTCTTCGATGCCGAGAGCTGATCCGATTTCTTTATTGGAGCGGCCGGCGACCAGCATTTCCAGAACTTCTTTTTCGCGATCGGTGAAGGTGATGCGGCCTGCCGGGAAGATGCGGCCGGGAGATGCGCTGACGCGTTCGATAAAAGTTGAAAGCACACGGCGCGGCGCCCATACCGAACCCTGATTCACGATGCGAAGAGCCTGAATGAATTCGGCCGGTGAAGCGGCTTCGTCGACGTAGCCTTTGGCGCCGGCGGCGATAGCTTTGAGGACGCTTTCGTCATCCATGCCAGAGCCGGTGACGATGATGCGCAGATCGGGGCGGACGGCTTTCATGCTGGCCATGATGTCGTAGAGATTTTGGCCGCTGCGATTGCCGAGCAGAACCAGATCGATGGCCTGCAACTGGCCAAGATCGGCGAGCGAGGCGGAAACCAATTCCAAATCAGGTTCGGAATCAAAAAGGGCCCGGAATCCGACAAACCGCAGCGGATCGCTCTCCACTACGGCGACACGTATCAGCGGCTTTCTGGCGACAGCAGCTTTCATTAAGGTTTCCCTGTTAGGATTGCATCCTGTTCCAGATTGCCTGAAGGAGCAGGGAATTGAAACGATTGGCGAGCGGAATAAATTACGTGGGTAACTGCCAAAATGTGGCATCTTAAGGAGGTTCCGCAGTGAGCGCGATGCGAATAGGGCCGTTTTATGCGGGTATTTTGGCGATGGTGTTGGTTGTGGCGGGAGTTGTCGGATTGCGGCAAGCTACAGCGCAAAGTTCAACGCCGAGTTCGGCGCAAGCTTCGGCACAAAATCCGGCGCAAAATCCGGGCGAATCTTCGGCGCA
>JASHOU010000149.1 GCA_030038475.1 Terriglobales bacterium
TTGAAACCATGGGAAGCGTGAGCTACCAGCACATTTTTTCTTCCGACGCGATTGGTGCGCTGCGCGGAATGGCACGCGATAACTCGACCGATTTTTATTCCAATCAGGCATCATGGCCGCTCATCGCCACGCAGCACAACGACTTCAAGGAGATCTATTTCAACGGAAGCGTTTCCATTCATCATGGCAGGCAGGAGTGGAAAGCTGGAGTCGAATCGGATGCGATATTTCTGCACGAAAACACCAGCTACGTGATACCCGACTGCGAGAATCCTAACGACCCGCAATGTCCGATCAATCTGGGAATCTTAGATTCCGGCGCTATAACTTTTGCCTTTCAAGGCAACCGTCCGGATCTTGAACAATCGGCCTATGTGCAGGATGCGATCCGGCTGGGAAATTGGTCGGTCAACGCGGGGCTGCGTTGGGACCACTACCAATTGCTGTTGAACCAGAATGCAGTCAGCCCGCGTCTTGCCGTCTCGCGCTATTTCCCGTCCGCGGGCTTAAATGTTCATTTTTCCTATGACCGCATCTTCCAGACGCCATCGTTCGAAAACATACTGTTAGCCAGTTCTCCGGAAGCCGAGTCGATTGACACGAGCGTTCCCGCGGTGCAGCTGCCGGTGCAGCCTTCTCATGGGAACTATTATGAATTGGGCGCCACGAAGGCAATTTACGGGAAATTACGGCTGGACGGGAACATGTTCCGCCGCAAGGTGAACAACTACGCCGACGATTCGCAAATTCTGAGCACGGGAATCAGTTTTCCCATCGCGTTTGACAAAGCCGTTCTCTACGGCGCCGAGGCCAAGCTCACACTGCTACCTTGGCGGCGGTTCTCTGGCTTCGCCAGTTACTCTTATATCGTCGGGAATGCCTGGTTCCCGGTGACGGGCGGATTGTTTCTGGGAGACGATGCGATCAATCCGACCAGCGGGCATTTTCCGGATTCGCAGGACCAACGGAACACCGTGCGCACGCGTGTCAGCTATCAGGTCGTTCCGCGCCTGTGGGTCGCTTTGGGATGCGATTACAATACTGGACTGCCGTTTCAACCGGATTTGACACCTGAGCAATATGCCTCGGAATACGGTCAAACGGTGGTCAATCACCTCAATTTTAATCGCGACCGCATCTTGCCATACTTCACGCAAAATGCTTCGGTGGGCGTCGATTTGTACCAGCAGGAGAAGCGCTCGGTACACTTCCAGGCCGACTTCGCAAACCTGAGCAACACGCTTGAACTGATCGACTTTGGAGGATTGTTCTCCGGCAATGCGATCGGGCCGGCACGCAGCGTCACTTTGCGCCTGACGACTAACTTTTAAAGGCGAGCGCGCAAAGCTGCGGGAAGTTTCGCGGCGGACTGCGGGCCGATTCGTGGGTACTGCGAACCTTTCTGCATCCAGGCCCAGGCGCTTGAAACCATGTCGGTGAGATTTCGCCGCGCCGTCCAGCCGAGCACGCTTTGAGCCTTGGCCGGGTCGGCCACGAGCGCGGGAGGGTCTCCGGGGCGGCGCGGGCCGAGCTTGCGCCGAACCCGGCGCCCGGTGACGCTTTCGACCGCCTCAATGACTTCGAGAACGGAGTGTCCGCGGCCAGTTCCTAGATTGATGGCCAGAGACTCGGCGCCAGATTCTTTGTCGGCTTCGAGGTGATGTAAGGCACGCACGTGGGCATCGGCCAAGTCGTTCACATGAATGTAGTCGCGAATGCAGGTGCCGTCGGAGGTTGGGTAATCGCAGCCGTGAATTTGCAGTTCCGGGCCGTTCGCGGCGGAAGCGGCCAGAGCCAGCGGAATCAGGTGAGTTTCCGGGTCGTGCAGTTCGCCGATCTCGCCACTTTCGTCGGCGCCCGCGGCGTTGAAATAGCGTAGGCAGACCGAGCGCAATCCGTAGGCGCGCGCGTAAGCCTCGAGCGCATTTTCAAAAAAGAGTTTCGAGACGCCATAGGGATTCACCGGCTGGCGCTGCGTTTGCTCGGTGATGGGAATGTTTTTGGGAACGCCGTAGACGGCGCAGCTTGAGGAGAAGACGAAGCGGCGAATCCCGGCGTCGAGCGCGGAGTCGAGCAGGGTAAGCGAAGCGGCGACATTGTTATGGAAATATTTGCGCGGGTTTGTGACCGACTCTCCGACGTAGGCGTGGGCGGCGAAGTGCATCACGGCATCGGCGCGCGCGAGGACTGGCCGCGGCCTGGCTTGGTCGGCGATATCACCCACTACGAGTTCGAAGCCCTGCGCGAGGCGGCGGAAGCCGGTGGAGAGATTGTCGTAGAGCACGACCTCGTAGCCGGAGCGCCGCAGCGCGCGCGCCACGTGGCTGCCGATGTAGCCTGCTCCGCCGACGACTAGAATTGCCACGCGATTATCATGCGGCTTTGGCGTAGTGGCGTGGGGTGATGCGGCTCACGCTCCGTTTGTGACGGAGTGGTAGAATTTGAGGGTCGAACTTTTGAGGGTCGAACCCTACGCTGTCATCTCGACAGCGGACCTCGTCGTTGGGCTAGGATCGGGACGTAGCGCAGCCTGGTAGCGCACTTGCTTGGGGTGCAAGGGGTCGCGAGTTCAAATCTCGCCGTCCCGACCAATTCCTTTCCGTGCTATGGGGTCCTTCGCTTCGCTCAGGATTTCGCCAGCGAGCTCTCGTCGCTTCGCTCCTCACGCCCGCTAACCGGCTCAACTTGGGGTGCAAGGGGTCGCGAGTTCAAATCTCGCCGTCCCGTCTGGG
>JASHOU010000150.1 GCA_030038475.1 Terriglobales bacterium
ATGGATGTGCTCTGGGTCAAGGGCTCGGGAACCGTTCAGCAAGTGCTTGATTCTATTAGCCAAAAACCTCCGCTCGCCTACAATTCTGTCTTAACCACGATTCGCGTCTTAGAGAGAAAAGGATATTTGAAGCATCAAAAAGATGGGCGGGCGCACATTTATATGCCGCTGATCGGTCAGAAAGAGGCTAGGCGCTCCGAAATCCGCCATCTCGCTGGCCGTTTTTTTAAGAACTCCCGCGAGTTGCTGGTTTTGAATCTTCTCGAAGACCAGGGGATCGGCGCGGATGAGATTGACCGCCTGCGTCAGATGCTCACCCAAAGACAGCGACCTCAAAATGATGCGGTCGGGAACGATTCGCGATTCGAATTGCAGGAGGATCAGGAATGAGCTGGCTTCTGCTCGAAAGCTTGATTCTTCAGCACCTCGCCTTGCAAAACCTGGCGCGGACATCGGTTGAAAGCGTTCTCAACGCGCTTCCTGAAGGATGCCTGATCGCCTTCTTTGCCTGGATGCTGCTCCGCGTCCTGCGCCGGCAAAATTCCGGCACGCGCTTTGCCGTCTGGTTTGTGGCTTTGCTGGCCGTCGCCGCGGTTGCTGTTCTTGGCGGTTTTCGCCAAGCGTCGGCATTTGCGCTGGCGCGAATGTCGTCAGCGTTGCTGTCCTCAATCTCCCTGGAAAAACTGCACCCGGCGATCACCATCCCCGGTCGCTGGGCGCAGTTCGCACTGCTTGCGTGGGCTATCGGAGCGTCGGTGGCGATGGCGCGCTTGGCAGTTGGGCTCTGGCAGTTGCAGCGCCTGCGCCGGAGTTGCAAGCCAGTCGTTCTTTCAGAGCTTGATCCAGCGGTGCGCCAGACGGTAGAGACGATCGTTGGTTCGCGCAACCTGGGTTTGCAGAACCTGGACTCGCAGAAATTGGGCTCGCAAAAACTGGGCTGGCGTTCTCCGAAATCCGCTATCTCAACGCCGGTAACAATCGCTACCTCCGATGAGGTGCGCGTCCCCGCTGCCATCGGCTTATGGAAACGGACGATCATCCTTCCGCCATGGGCATTGAGCGAACTGCCCCCGCAGGATCTCAACGCCATCCTTCTGCACGAGTTCGCGCATCTTCGCCGTGGCGATGACTGGACGAACCTGATTCAAAAGATTGTCCATGCATTGTTCTTCTTTCATCCGGCCGTCTGGTGGATTGAGAAGCAGCTCTCGGTCGAACGCGAGATGGCTTGCGATGACGCCGTACTGGCCGAAACCGCCAATCCTCACGGATACGCGACTTGCTTGGTCTCTCTGCTGGAAAAGAGTTTGGCGCATCGTCTTCCGTCCGCGCCGTTGTCGATGGCTCACGCCGCGGTGCGGCGTGCGCGCGAAGCTTCCGATCGCCTGGCGCGCATTCTCGATGCGAAACGCCCCAAAGCAATAGGTGTGTGGAAGCCAGCGCTGGGCATCGTGAGCGTATTTTCTATATTTTGCTTTGCCGTCGCGCCCGTCGCGCCTCAGTTGATTGCGTTTGACCAGGGCCGGAATCCCAGCTTCGATCCCGGATTTGGACAGGTAGTCATGGCGAAGGCAACGTCGGACAGCGCGGCTGCTAAGCGCGAATATTCAGCTCAGGCGTCCAATCCGCCGTTGGTAATTCCGGCTGCATTCCGAGTACCGGCGAGTTCGGCAAACACGAAAACGCTCCGGCCCTCGACAGCAAACGCGATCAGCCGCCAGAAGCCAGAGCCGGTGCTGGTAGCGGCAGCGCAGCTGAGCAAGGAACGCACTGAGCAGCTCGTCAACGTTGTGGCAAACGCGCAAAAAGAAGACGAGATTGTTCCAGCCATGCCAACACTGGTCTTCTTTGAAACTACTCGTTTCGAGACCGATGGTTCGTCGGTCTGGAGTGTGCAGGTATGGCACGTAGTGTTGTTAACTCAAAATCGCGCAAGGGTGGTCAAGCTGCCGGTAACTAATTCGTTGTAGCGGCAAATTTTTTTTTGCAGTAAACAACTACATAATTAGTTGTTATCGGCTGAACAAGTTTTGAAAGCAAGGAAGTTGGTTCAACGCACTGATTGAAAAACATTCAGTTGAATTCGAATAAGGAGAAGCAAAAATGAAGTGGATGGAAAGCTTTAAAACAGTGATAACAAGGCGGGCGTTGGCAGCCGTGCTGGCCGTAGCAGTGGTCGGCTCGGTGGCGACGCTCGAATTCTCGAGAACCGCAAAGGCGGCGCCAGTTCCGGCTCCGGCTGCAGCGGCGCTCGATAACAACAGCGTCGGAGCGTTGCTCTCGCTTGACCAGGCCATGGAAACTCTGGCTGCGCGAGTCACGCCCGCCGTCGTCAACGTGACGGTCGTGTCCAAGGAAAACGTGCAGCAGGGCGCATCCGAAGGCATGCCCGACATGCAGCAATTCTTTGGTCCCAACTTTCCGTTTGGACACCAGTTCAACATCCCTATGCAGCCGCAGAATCGGATTGAGCGCGGCCTGGGCAGCGGCGTAATCATCTCGCCCGACGGGTACATCGTCACCAACAATCACGTGATCGATGGAGCCGTCGATATTCGCGTGACCATGAGCAATCGCGAAGTGTATCCGGCGAAGTTAATCGGCGCCGATCCGCTCACCGATCTCGCGGTCATCAAGATTAAAGGCAGCGATTTCCCGAGCGTACCGTGGGGCAACTCGGCCGACTTGCGTCCCGGACAAACCGTCCTCGCCTTCGGCAATCCCTATGGCTTCCGCTTTACGGTAACGCGCGGCATCATCAGCGCGCTCAACCGTCAGAATCCTGACAGCGATCGCCGCAAGCCGGGCGAGTTCATCCAGACCGATGCGGCCATCAATCCGGGCAACTCCGGCGGAGCGCTGGTCGATGCTCGCGGAGAACTGATCGGAATCAATACCTTCCTCGTTTCCGGTTCGGGTTCTTTCTCGGGCATGGGATTTGCCATTCCGACCCAGATCGTCCAACCGACGGTCGAAACCCTGATCAGGAGCGGCAAGATCGATCACGGTTTTATCGGAATCAACATCACCGACGTGACGCCGGACAACGCCAAGTTCTTCGATATGAAGAAAGCTGAAGGCGCGCTCGTCAACCAGGTCGATCCGGATTCGCCCGGAGGCAAGGCTGGCTTGCGCACCGGAGATGTGATTACCCAGCTGGATGGAAAAACTGTAACCGACGCCGGCGAGCTGCAAATGGTGGTTGGACAAAAACAACCGGGTGACACCATCCATCTTGAGGTGATACGCGACAGCAAACCCATGAGCGTTGCGGTTACGCTCGGATCGTTCACCGGAGACAAGGGCACCGAAACAGCCAGCGGACAGCACGGCAAGGCTCGCTGGGGCGTCAGTCTCGGCGACCTGAACCAGGATGAGCGCAATGAACTGCAGGCGGGAAACTCGGTTCACGGCGCCATCGTTGAGGATGTTCAACCGGGCAGCCCGGCAGATAACGCCGGCTTGCAGCGCGGTGACGTCATCATGGAAGTGAACCGGAAGCCGGTTAAATCGGCCTCCGACGTGGTGCAGGCGTTATCCAACGTGCCGAGCGGCCAGGATGCGCTGATTCTGGTCTGGTCGAACGGAGGCAGCTCCTTCCGAGTGTTGCATCCTTCACAAGGCTAAGGCTAATTCCAATGCTCGTGTGGTGGATGCCGGGCGTCCCAGCCCAATGGGACGGGCGAGACGCCCGTCCCTCCACCGTACATCTAGTCGCTGAACCTGTGCTTTCCCTCGCTTGCCGATGCGTTCCATCTACAATTCAAATTGGACGCGGTGCGAACCAGATATTAGAGTTTTATTATGGAAACGGAAGGAGAAAACGCGCCAGGCAATGCAAAACTACAGCAACCTCTATGTGCACCGCCGTAACCAACAATCTACAACCGCTATGGAGCAGTGGCGTTTTCTCCCGATAGAATGACTAAGGGATAGCTTTTCTTGTCGTCTGTCTTCGCTTCGGGGTAGGCGAACGGCGATCAATTCTTAACCACAGAAGCTCAGATCGAGGGGAAACAAGTCTTTGGATCGACCGGATCAGCTCGTGCAGTATCAGGACAACGCTGCCTGCTCGCTCGATGCCAACTACGTGCTGACGTGGGACGAGATTGCGAACCTGGCGGCGGAGTCCGGCAAGCCAGCCGAGACCCTGATGAACGTTGTCGCCCTGATTGCCCGGCGGTTCGGCACCGATGTCTGCTCCGCCTATCTGCTCGAGCCCGACCGCGCCAATCTCGTTTTGGCGGCCACCCTCGGACTGCGGCAGGAGTGCATCGGCAAGTTGCGCATGGCCATCAACGAAGGACTCGCTGGACTCGTCGCCGAGCAGGTGCGGCCGGTGGCTGTCGAACAGGTGAGAACTCATCCGCGATTCAAGTATTTTAAGGAAGCGGGCGAGGACGATTACCAGTCTTTTTTGGGAGTTCCGCTTATCGACCGCGGTGTATTGCAAGGCGTTCTGGTGGTTCAGACTGTCGAGCCGCGAGTTTTTCCGGAAAACGAGATTCGCCTGCTCACCGAAGCTGCCAGCCGCGTCGCGCCCGTGGTAAGCGAAGCCCGCACCCTCGATCGCTTCATCGCGCCTGTCCAGGAGCGGCTTTGGGCGCTCGCCCGAAACCTATGGTGGAGCTGGGATCATGATGCTTCCGGATTGTTCCGTGAAATCGATCCCTTGCGCTGGAGCCAGCTCAATCACAGCCCCGTCTCGCTCCTGAACGAGTACCCTCTGGAAAAACTGGAACGGCGTGCAACCGAACTGAATCTGCATGGCCGCATCAACTACCTTTATCGCCGCTTGCGCGAATATGAGGAGGCCGAGCGTACCTGGGGTGGGCGCTACGCCGGCGTGCTGCGTGCCCGTCCCGTCGCTTATTTCTCTGCCGAATTTGGCGTGCATGAATCTCTGCCTGTCTATTCCGGCGGCCTTGGAGTTCTCGCCGGCGATCACATCAAAAGCGCCTCCGACTTGGGCATTCCTCTTGTCGCCGTTGGCCTGTTCTACGGCCAGGGATATTTTCGCCAGCGCCTCGACCGCGACGGCTGGCAGCGCGAGGAGTATCTCGGCACCGACACCACCCAGCTTCCCATGGAGACCGCCATCGGCACCAACGGCCGGCCAGTCTTGGTGCAAGTCGATACCCGCCACGGCCCCATCCACGCCAAGGTATGGCGGGTGAAAGTTGGCCGCTGCGATTTGCTCCTCCTCGACTCCGATGTCGAAGGCAATACGCCCGAAGATCGCGAGTTGACCTCGCGTCTTTATGGCGGCGACGGCCGGGTTCGCGTGCATCAAGAGGTGCTTTTGGGCGTCGGCGGCCTGCGCGCATTAAAGGCGCTGGGGATTACGCCAGGAGTGCTCCACCTCAACGAAGGTCATAGCGGATTTGCCGTTCTTGAAGCGATTCGCCAGCGCATGGAAGAGGAAGGGATTGGTTTCGAAAAAGCGGTGCCGCGCGTGGCCCGTGAAGTCGTCTTCACCACGCACACTCCAGTGCCCGCTGGTCACGATCGTTTTGACGCCGACCTGATCGAAGAACATCTTGGGCCGCTGCGCGAGGCTCTGGGTCTTTCCCGCGAAGCTTTCATGGCCCTCGGACGAGAAAATCCCGAGAGCGACGAACGTTTTTGCATGACCGTGCTCGGATTGCGGATCGCGCGCCGTGCGAATGCAGTTTCCTCTCTGCATGGTGAGGTTTCCCGCGCCATGTGGACTGGGCTTTCGCCCGGTAAAACCGAAGACGCGGTGCCCATCGGCCACATCACCAATGGCGTGCATGTTCCCAGTTGGCTCGCGCCCCAGATGTTCCGCCTCTATGATCGCCATCTTGGCACGGGATGGCAGCTGCGCAGCAGCGAAGCCAAAATCTGGGAGGGCATCGACGATGTTGACGACGGCGAACTCTGGGAGACGCATGTCAATCTGAAGTCGCAGATGATCGAATTCGTGCGCCGCCGCGCCGTAAAGCAGGCTGCGCGCCGCGACGAACCTCGCGAACTGCTGCAGCGGCTGGAGCGCGCCCTCAGCCCCGATGCGCTCACCATCGGTTTTGCGCGTCGCTTTGCCACCTACAAGCGCGCCAATCTGATTTTGGCCGACATGGAAAAAATCGCCAGCATGGTGAACGATCCCAAGCGCCCGGTGCAATTCGTTTTCGCCGGCAAAGCGCATCCCCTCGACGAACCCGGCAAGCGCATCCTGCAACAGATTGCCCGCCTGACGCGCGATCCGCAGTTCGCCGACAAGTTTGTCTTTGTCGAAGATTACGACATTAACGTCGGCCGTCATTTCGTGCAGGGTGTCGATGTCTGGCTCAACAATCCGCGCCGTCCGCTCGAAGCCTCTGGTACCAGCGGCCAGAAAGTCGTTTTGAACGGCGGCTTGAATCTTTCCGTGCTCGACGGCTGGTGGGCGGAGGCTTACGATGGCATGAATGGATTCGCCATCGGCAATGGCAGAACTCACTCCGATATGAATGTTCATGACACCCGCGATGGCGAAGACCTGATGCGGGTGCTGCGCGAAGAAGTGATTCCTCTCTACTATCAGCGCGACCGCGACGGCCTGCCGCGTGGCTGGATCAAGCGCATGAAGCGCACCATCCGCACCCTCGGCTGGCGCTTTAATGCCGACCGCATGGTCATGGATTACACGCTCAAGTGCTACATTCCGGCAGCCGGTGGTACTTCGAGCGATTTGCGGCCAAACTTCTGATAGTTCGGCTAACCTAATACGAAGCCGGAACCACGGCATCTTCGGGATAGCCCGGCATTCCAAACTCCGGGACATCGAGGCCTTCTTCTTCCACCTCGGGTGCCACGCGCATGGCCTTTGCTTTGTTGACGCACCAGAAGACAAGAAAAGTCGCGCCAAACGCCCACGCGGCATAGATGGTCGCTCCCATCAACTGGCAAAGGAACTGCCGCGTATCGCCGTGGAGCAATCCGGTAACGCCCTGGCCCGCGCGTCCCAGATAGGACGCGACTCCCACTCCATTCCATCCCGCGCCATAAGTGCCGTCCGCGAAAATGCCTACGCTGACCGCGCCCAGCCAGCCACAGTAGCCATGCACTGAAATCGCGCCACAGGGATCGTCGACCCTCAGAACACGATCGTTGAACAGAACTCCTCCACAAACCAGGCACCCGGCGAGTACGCCGATGATGACCGCAGAGGTCGGCGACACGAAGGCACACGGAGCAGTAATGGCGACGAGACCGGCAAGCATTCCGTTGCACGCCATGGTGATGTCAGGCTTTCCGAAGAGGAAATACCAAACCAGCATCGCCACTGCCGACCCCGCTACCGCGGCAAGATTCGTATTCACCGCGATGACCGAAATCCGCAGGTCGGTCGCACCCAGCGTCGAGCCGGGATTAAAGCCCATCCACCCGAAGAGCAGAATGAACGTTCCTGTCACCACGTACACGATGTTGTGCGCGGGAAAGACGCGAATCTTTCCCCCCGGTCCATATTTGCCCAGTCGCGGACCCAGAATGATCGCCAACGCCATCGCGCAGAATCCGCCTACCGCGTGAACCACCGTCGATCCCGCAAAGTCAACGTAGCCGTGCGCCAGATTCATTGTCGACCCAACCTGAGACAGCCAACCGCCTCCCCATGTCCAGCAGCCGGAGATGGGATAAAGAATCGCGCCAATAAAAAGTTCGCACAGCAAAAAGGCCCAGAAAGTAATGCGCTCGCAGATGGCGCCGACGATGATGTATCCGGCCGTCTCCATGAAAACAACTTCGAACAGAGTCAAACAATTGCTGGCGCTGTCGTAAGCCGGACCCGTGAGAAAAAAGCCTTTGCCGCCGACAAATCCCCACTGCCCGCTGCCCACCAAAAATTTATTGAGTGTGGGTATGCCACCCAAATTTGTGGGCGCAGCATTGACGGCGACCGCTCCAAACTGGAAAGCATATCCGACCGCGTAGTAGGCCAGGAAAGCGAAAACGTAAGCCGCAAAATTCAGCATCATCAGGTGCGCGACATTTTTCTTTCGCACCAATCCGCAGGTCAGCAGCGCGAATCCCGCCTGCATGAACAGAACCAGGTAGCCGGTGTTCAATGTCCAGGCAAAGTTGGTGGCCACGCGGACGTGTCCGACACTGTCGGCCAATTTCACCGCGAGCGGTTCTTTCGCCGCCTGCGCCTGATAATCGTCGAACGCCTTTTTGTTTGTGGCGTAGTCCGGCGCCGATTTATCGGTCGGCTCAGGGACAGCGAAAACATTGCCGGAGGCGTCCACGGCGTTCGTTCGATCCCCGGTTGCCAACCCCGCTGGATCCGGTTTAGGTGCGTCGTCGGCCCAGCCGGTGCTCGTGAGACTCACGCAGATTGCCGCGGCGAGAAGAACGGGCAGAATCAATCGGAACGATGTTGACGGCGATGATAATGATAATAATGATGACCGGCGCTGGAAACGGCGCTCCACTTGCTTTGTCATGAGATGGCTCCTGTTGGTATGCAGAAAGAACATGCTTACAGAATCGTGCGGCGCAGGGAGGATAGCGAGCAACGCGGCATGAAATGTTTCACGTGTACACAATCGGTTTTCACACTAAATGTCTGTGATCGGCGGAGTCCAATAGAAATTTCTTCTTGCGATCATCAGAAAAGCTTGACACGCGGAACAGAACGTTTAAGATGGATGAATATTTATGCATGACGATGGATAAATATGCCTAAAAGCGAAAATGCTTATCCAATAGAAGGGAAACTGGGGCAATAAAGTCGATGTCGGGCAAACTAAAAACTGCAGTTCTCGGCGCAACCGGTTATTCCGGCATCGAACTGGCTCGCATTCTCGCCCGTCATCCCCGCCTCGACCAACCGCTGCTGTTGCGACGCAACGCTGAGACAGCCGAATCGACTGGCGGATTGCCCCACATTTTCGGCAATCACAACGCCAACGGCAAATCCGGCGGCAATGGCAATTCCCCGGCTCTGCCGTTTTCCTGGTCGACGCTCGAGCATCATGGCGTCGAGTTGTTGTTTCTGGCCACGCCGCATGCCGTTTCTCGCGAACTGGTTGCCGAGGCCGTGACGCGCGGACTAATGACTCTGACCAGCGGACTGACGACCGGCGGCCTCCGCATCATCGACTTGAGCGGCGCATGGCGGCTGAAACACGACGACCATCGCGCCGTCTACGGCTTCAAAGATAACTGTCCGCAAACAGCTGCAGAACTCACGGACCGCGCCGTCTATGGCCTTCCAGAATTGAATTCCACCAGCATCTCCTCCGCTGCGCTGGTCGCAAATCCCGGCTGCTACGCCACATCGATCATCCTCCCGCTCGCGCCATTGCTGTCGGCGGGCATCGTCGATTGCGACCGCGGCATCATCTCCGATTCCAAATCCGGAGTCTCCGGCGCGGGCAAAGAGCCCACCACGCGAACTCACTTCGTCTCTGTCGCTGACAATTTCTCCGCCTATTCGCTCTTCGGGCACCGTCACACCAGCGAGATTCTCGAACAACTGGCGCTCGATTCCAGACAGTTCATCTTTACTCCGCATCTGTTGCCAATTCCGCGCGGCATTCTTTCGACGATTTACGTCTACCTGAAACGCGAGATGACCGCGGACGAAGTTCAAACTTGCTTTTACGATTTCTATCGCGGCAAGCACTGGGTTCGTGTTTTTCCGGCATCGACTCTGCCCGAAATCCAGTTTTCCGTGCACACCAATTATTGCGACCTTGGTTTCTGCCTCGCGCACGATGGCCGTCGCCTGATTGTTGTTTCCTGCCTCGACAATCTGCTGAAGGGAGCAGCCGGCCAGGCTGTCCAGAACATGAACCTGATGTACGGCTGGAATGAAGCGGAGGGTTTGCAGTGAAAATTGTCGTCAAGATCGGCGGCGCTGCCCTGGAAGACAAAGCCACAGTGCAAAAATGCGCGAAGGCCGTGGTGCAGCTCGCCGAAGACGGACATCAGCTTGCCGTCGTTCACGGCGGCGGCAGCGCGCTCACCCGCACTTTGCAACTTCTCGGCAAAAAAAGCGATTTCGTCCACGGTCTCCGCGTCACCGACGCCGAGACGCGCGATGTCGCGCTGATGGTGCTCGCCGGCATTGTCAATAAAAATCTCGTGGCCGCGATTTCCGCCGCCGGGCAGCCGGCCATTGGCCTTTGCGGCGGAGACGGCGGCGTTTTTCGCGCCCGTAAGAAACACGATGCCGAACACGATTTGGGATTTGTCGGCGAAATCTGCTTTTCCGAGCCGCGCTGGCTGCGAGCGATCTGGGCCGAAGGCGGCATACCGGTGCTCTCGTCGGTTGCGCTCGGGAACGACGGGCAGTATTACAACGTCAATGCCGATCAGATGGCAGCTGCATGCGCCATCGCCTGCGAAGCCGACGCTCTCATCTTTCTCACCGACGTCGCCGGCGTAAAACAAGCCGATGGCGCGGTCATGCAGCGCCTCGATACCAGCCAGGTTGCGGGCCTCATCCAAGAATCGGTAGTCAGCGGAGGCATGATGCCCAAGCTCGAAGCCTGCACCCAGGCTCTCAAATCCGGCGTGGGACGCGTGCGCATCCTGCCCGCGTCGCAGGTCGAAATGTTGCCGCTGTTTTATTTCACCAAAATCGAATGCGGCACCGAGGTGTTGAGAGCATGAGCCTCGCCACCACCTCGCGGCTTGAATCGAAGCTTCTTCTTCCCACCTACGAGCGCCAGCCGATTCTGTTCGTTCGCGGTCGCGGCGCCCATCTCTGGGATTCTCGCGGCAAGCGCTATCTCGATTTTCTCAGCGGAATCGGAGTGAACGCGCTCGGCCACAATCACCCCGCGGTTCAAGCGGCAATCAAGCACCAGGCGGGCCGCTTGATTCATATTTCAAATCTTTTTTTTCACGAGTATCAAGCCGAACTGGCGCGCCAGCTGACCAAAATCTCCGGCCTCGATCGCGCGTTTTTCTGCAACAGCGGCACCGAAGCCTGGGAAGGCGCGCTGAAATTAGCCCGCGCCTATGCGCGGATGAAGAATTCGAACGGCGATGAGCCCAATTCCAATTCCATTTCAAAGACGCGCTTCCTCGCCATGGAAAATTCCTTTCACGGACGCACCTTTGGCGCGCTCGCCACCACCGGCCAGGCGAAATATCAAGCTCCGTTCGCGCCGCTCGTGCCCGGAGTTACATTCGTAAAATTCAACGACGTCGAGGATCTGCAAAAGAAATTCGACTCCACCATCTGCGCCATTTGCATTGAGACCATTCAGGGTGAAGGCGGAATCTGCCCTGTCAGCCGCGAATTCCTCGAACTCGCCTCCCGCCTCACCAGACAAAACGACGCGTTGCTTCTGCTCGATGAGATTCAGTCCGGCCTCGGACGCACCGGACGCCATTTTGCCTATCAGCATTACAATGTGCTGCCCGATATTGTTACGGTCGCGAAACCGCTAGCCGCCGGGTTGCCTCTGGGCGCTATTCTTACGACCGACCGCGTCGCCGGCTGCATGCATCCTGGTCTGCACGGCTCAACTTTTGGCGGAGGCCCGCTTGCCTGCGCCGTTGCCCTGGAATTTCTGCGCGAGGAAAAGAAGCTGCTGAACCACGTGCGCACGCTCGGCGATTATTTTCGCGCCGCGCTCGAAACGCTCGACAAAAAACACAAATCCATCCACGACATTCGTGGCGCAGGCCTGATGCAGGGCGTGGAACTGGATTCGCCCGAACTTGCGAAAGCGGTCGTCAAACAACTGCTGGGTGAGGGTATCATCATCAATCGCACCCACGAAACCGTTTTGCGCTTTCTGCCGCCCTACATCATTCAGAAAAAGCACATCGATCAACTCATCAAAGCTCTCGATACGGCTCTGAGCCGCGCAGTGGCCAGCGATGCAAAACCCTCGCCGCAAAAGAAGAAATCCGCGTCCGCGCCGGAGGCACTTCATGCGCACGCGTGAGGCAATTCTTCCCGATGCCGAGTGCATTCACGCTCTCATCTCCGCATATTCCAGCGACGGCACGCTTCTGCCGCGCTCGCTGGCCGAAATTTGCGAAAACGTTCGCGACTTTGTCGTTCTCGAGCACGAAGGTCAAATCATCGGATGCGGCGCACTTCACCTCTATGGCGTTCACCTCGCCGAGATTCGTTCGATTACTGTCGATCCCGCCAGCCAAAGCCATGGCGGGGGGAAACGCCTTGTCAAAGCTCTGCTCGCGCAGGCGGAAAAACACAAAGTCGCGAGCGTCTGCCTGTTTACGCGCATCCCTGAATTTTTCACGCGCATGGGCTTCTCCGTCGCGGCGCATCAGGATCTGCCCGACAAAATCCACAAAGATTGCTACAAGTGTCCCCGGCTCTATCGCTGCGATGAAGTTGCCATGATTCGCGGAGAATTGCCCGCATTCGCCATTCTTCCGCCGCCGAAAAATTGGCTGAATATCATTCACGCATGAAAGCGCTGCGGCCAGGCATAAAAACGCTGCGGCGTTCTCCGGAAGCGATCCGCCTGCCTCGGGGATTCTCCTTTTCCGCCCTGGCCGCCGGCATCAAAGTCAGCGGCCGTCCCGACCTCGCGATGGTCGAAGCCGCTGCTGGAGCTTCAGCCGCCGCATTATTCACCACGAATCGCGTCGCCGCCGCTCCTGTCGTAGTCGGGCGCAAGTCCCTGCGTTCGAGCCATGGACGCGTTCGCGCCGTCGTCGTCAACTCCGGGAACGCCAACTGCGCCACGGGACTCTCCGGCATTCAAGCCTGCGAGCGGGTTTGCCGCCAAGCCGCGAAATTGCTCGGCGTTCCCGCTGCCGAGATTTTTCCTTCTTCGACCGGCATCATCGGAGTGCCATTGCCGGCAGAGAAGATCGAAGCCAAATTGCCAGAACTTATATCCAGCCGCGCCACCAGCCAAAGCGCAGCCGTGGCCTTTGCCCGCGCCATCATGACTACCGATACGCATCCGAAAATCGCCTCCGCGCAATTGTGCGCCGGCGCGAAGCCGGTTACCGTGCTAGGTATTGCGAAAGGCGCCGGAATGATTCATCCGCAACTGGCGACCATGCTCGTATATCTGTTCACCGACGTAGGCGCGAGTCCGCGGGAGTTGCAGTCTCTTCTGCGCGAAGCGTGCGACTTGTCGTTCAATCGCATGTCGATCGACGGCGACACCTCCACCAACGACACCGTGCTGCTGCTAGCCAATGGAGTGAGCGGCGCGCACGTGAAGGACCGCAACACACGAAGGAAATTCTCCGCGGCGCTCAGCTCCGTCTGCGAATCTCTTGCCGAGCAGATCGTGAGCGACGGAGAAGGCGTTCAGCACGTGATCCGGCTCTTCGTCCAACAGACGCGAAGTAAGGAAGAGGCATTGGCCGTAGCGCGGACCATCGCTCACTCCGCGCTGGTCAAAACTGCATGGGCGGGCGCAGACCCGAATTGGGGACGCATTCTTGCCGCGGTTGGAAGATCTGGCGTGCACATAAATCCGATGCACATCCAGATTTTCATCGGCAGGCAGCAAGTCTGCCGCAATGGAATGGCCTGTGCATTCAACCAAAAGCAGGCTCACCGCGATCTATCCCAGCCCGTATGTGAGATTCGCGTGCAGCTTGGACGCGGCCGCCACGCGGTGCAATTTCTTACCACCGATCTCACCGCCGACTACGTGCGCATCAATTCCGACTATTCCACTTAGAAGAAGATCTCAGGTATCAGGTAAACCCGAGGCAAGCGCTCGGCGGTTCTAAGATGCAACTTCGACTCAGCCTCCGCTTAAAAGCTGAACATCGCCTGCAGCTCAATTCTTCGGTTCGCGGCTGCGGTTGAGAACGGCCCGCCCGCTAGCGCGATCGACCTGCCAAAATCCGGCGAGCTTAGCACTCCAACTGGCGCCGCCGGATTCACTCGGTTGAAAACGTTCCGTGCGTTTACGCTGAACGTCAGGTTGTAGCGCCGATTCGTTGCGGCGCCCAATCCGCCGCCTCCCGGCCCTCGGCCAAATCCGATTCCACCACCACCTCCGCCGCCGCCCATGCCTCCCCCGCGCGGACCGCCGCCTCCCGGCCCGCCCGGACCACCACCACCCGGACCACCTCCTGCCTGTGCTCCGCTTCGTGCTCCCACCTCGGGACCAAAACCAAACGTTTTGGCAAGCCGCAAATTCAACGTAAAGTTGACTGGCCCCGTCAGGTAGTTGATGGGAATCTGCGTGTACGGCGTGGTAGGAACGAAGTAATGGTCGCACGCGGCGGCCGTCGGGAACGGGCACGTGCCTGCGGCATAACTGCCGAATGCGGGTCGAACGTTAAACTGCAAATCGTTAGCCAAGTCCTGGCCCACGGTTACGTTGTCCGGCGATCCGGAAGTAAGAATCATGAACGGACTCAAGCGAAACGCGTAGGGCAGTCCGATCGTCCCTCCAAAAAAGAGCCGATCACGCGTTGCAAACGCGGCGCGTCCGTAGTCGCCGTGTACGTCGTACTGATTGGTAG
The DNA here is from genome assembly GCA_030038475.1 of Terriglobales bacterium. Classification (GTDB taxonomy): domain Bacteria; phylum Acidobacteriota; class Terriglobia; order Terriglobales; family Acidobacteriaceae; genus Acidiflorens. Next base: position 14,443 of record JASHOU010000150.1, read on the forward strand.
GAAAGTTGGTCGTAAACACTCCGTTGCTCGATGCGCCGACGGGATCGCTGTTGGCGTAATTCAGCGAGTAGTAACCGAAAAGTGAAACCTTCGATCCGGCGCGAATGTTGAAGTTTGCGATCAACTGATTCTGTCGGAACAATCCATCCGACGAGTACTGATAAATGTCACCCGCATTCGGATTAGGCCGCGGCCCGGTCGAATAAGGAGTTCCCGGAGTCGGCGCATTCACGTCAATCGACATCAGTTGGTGCACGCCTCGCGAGCCCAAATAGGTCAGTGTGACGTTGGCAATCTTCGTCACCTGTCGCTCTACGCTGAAAGCCGTCTGGATGATGTACGGTGCGTGCAATTGCGGAGCAATGTTGTAGATCGGAGAAGTCGATCCCGCCGGTAACTGGCTTGGAGGCAACACCGTTGGGAAAAAGTCAATGCACTGCGGGTTTGCGCATTGATTCGCCGACAACGCATATTCCTGCTGTGTGACGCCATTCATGCGGTCGGCAACCAGGACCAGGTTTTGCGTGAAGCGATCGTAAAAAAGGCCAAAACCGCCGCGAATTACGGTTTTCGGCGAACCCTTTCCAACCGCTCCCGGACCCCATGAAAAGCTCAAGCGAGGTCCCCAGTCGGCGTGATCGTGAATCTGATTTTGCGTTTCAAAGCGCAGCCCGCCGCTCAAGGTAAGATTGGGACGAACCTTCCAGTCATCTTGTATGTACAGTCCGGCATCCACCACCGTGACCGGAACTGTGGGAACTGTGCCGCTTTGCGTCGCGTTGAGCGTAAACTGGTTCGCGCCTGAAGCCTGACTCCCTGGTCCTCCCGCCGTAAGCGCCTGCAAAGCAGTTTCGTAAGCGCTTACGCTCGGAAAGGTGAAAGTGCCGTTAAACCCGGCGCTCGAATAATTCACTTCGTGAACCGCCCGCAGCCTCCCTCCGAACTTCAAGAAATGGTTGCCCTGCGCGATTGAAGTGTAATTCTGCAATTCGTAGTGATCCTGATGGTCGACCTGCGATCCCGAACTGGCGCGGCCGCCTGTAAACCCTCCGATTACGTTGATCGAAGCACCGGTCGTAAATCCTGCAGGCAAACTCTGCAAGGGAGCCGTTACCGGATTTTGGCTGTCGTTGTCGCGCAGGTACTGGAAGCGCGTCTCATTGATCATCTTCGTATTCAGAACCTGGGTATCGGTGATCTGCACGGTGTGTTCTGTGGAAAGCGTGTTGTACCCGGCCTCCGGCAGCACAGTTCCACCCACACCATCGTTCTGCCAGGTGTCGCGGTAGTACTGGTAGCGCGCCGTTAGCGTATTGTTGGCGCTGACCTGATAATCGATGCGTGGGCTGATGTTCGTGCGCGTGCGCGGATTGGGTTCGTCCTCAGTAAGCGTACCGCTCGGCACCAGGCTGGTTGGGAACGGCGTGTTGACGATCGCAATTTCATCGATGTCGCGGCGCTGAACGTCGAAAAAGAATGACGCTTTTTTGTTGATCGGCCCGCCCACATTCCCCATGAAGATTACCGAGTCGTACGGCTCCTGCGCAGCGTCTCCAAGAAAAGGATTGCGGCTGTTGAATGCCGAATCGTTGCCCACGACCGAGACTTGTCCATGGAACTTGTCGGTGCCCGGTTTGGTGAAAATCTCGATTCGCCCGTAGCCGAGCTTGTCGTATTCCGCCGAAAACGGATTTTGATTGATGCGAATCTCACGGATCGACGATTTCGGCGGCAGTTGCCCGGCAGTAAACCCATCGATGTAAAGCTGGCCGCCATTTGGTCCTGCCGAAGGTCCGGCCATCGCTTCCAGGTCGGCTTGCAATTCGTCGGGATCGTCGGGAAGTGCTTCCAGGTCTTTGCCGGTAAGCACAATTGCGCTTGCGTTATTCGCGGGGTTGACGTCGAGCGTCGGCGAAACCCCCTCGACGTTCACCTTTTCCTGCTGCACATTGATCTGCAGGGAGATGTTGAATTGCGCGGTTTGCCCCGCCGTCACATCCACGTCATTCTGTATAAAAACCGCAAATCCCTGGGCGTTTGCCGTGACCGTGTACTTTCCCGCTGGGAGATTTCCGATTTCGTAATTGCCGCTGCGGTTGCTGGTGGCCGAATGCGTCTGCCCTCCCGATACCAGCACCGCAACCGTGGCATTCGACACCACTGCGCCCGACGGATCCGTCACTTGCCCGCGCAAAGTTCCCGTCGAAGTCGAGGGCTGGGCTGTCGGTTGTGCCGTTGCCGGAACACTTAGCCCGGGCAGCGTAGTGAAAATCAAAATCGCTAGGGTGAATACTAAAGAACTCTTCAACACGCAGTATTTCCTTCCGTGCAGATTGAATGGATTGGAGTTTTCACGGCTGCGCGCCGGCGTCGCCTTCTCCGCCGGGCGTGCCCAGCGACCACGATGAAAGCAGCGAAGACGCGTTCGGCGCAGCCCTCAGGATGGGATCTACTCCAGCCAACACTTTGATCGCGTTCATCGTTCTTGAATCTCCGCTTGCGGTTGCAACGATCATAACGGCATCGTCTTTCTGTAAATCTGCCAGCGTGGCATTGGGCACTCGGTTTAACAGGCGCTGTAAATCCGGAGCGCCATTTCCACCCGGACCTCCACCCCCCGGACCGCGCGTTTCTGTTCCCGCTCGCCCCCCGCCCGCGCCGGAAGCATCCTGCCCAGGTGGGCCTTGGCCTTGGCCGCCAGCGCTCGGCTGATCTGTGCCGCCGCCCGCTACCGCTTTCCATCGCGCCGCTATCCGTTGTGCCATCTCAGGCGGTAGCTTCTTCAAGAGCGAATCGGATGTCACCTTCACCACCACCGCGCTTTTGCTTAGCGCATCCTGAACCGTCATGGTATTGTCTGCGGCATCGATCGCCTTGATGGTTCCTTCAACGTAATTGAACGTGCCGGAGACGATTTCTTCCGCGTTAATTTCGCCGCTGTCGGCAGTGCGGTCGCCACGCGCGTTGAGTTGATCCCCGACCTTGATTTGATCGATAGGGGCTGGCTTCGCATCGTCGAAGTTCACCGAACCGGGCGCGTAGCGGCGCAGGATCGTATCCCTGGAAATGTGAACGACGATGCTCTGCTTCGCGCCCAAACCCCCGCGCGAGATGGTGATGGTGCCGGAGGCCGCGTCCACCTTTGTGACGGTCCCGTCCACGCCTCGCTTCTGCCAGTCTTCACGGTCATGCTGTTGCTTGGCCGCAATTTGCGATTGCTTAAACACAAGCACTTCCAACGCCGTGATCCGGCCATCGGCAGCAGCGTATCCCCGTACCCGCACCGTATCTCCGGGCTGCAAATCTCCCGGCTGCAAGGGGGTCGCGCCAGACAAGTCTTTGGCTCCGGGCGGCACACTCAGAATTTTCGTCGCAGCGCTGAGCGTCGCCACGACATCGGTGCCGGAAGCGCCACTTACGGTGAGTAAATTTCCCTGGATGCTTTTTACCTTCCCAACTACTTTTGCGACTTGCGGGCTCGGCGAGTTACCCGGTTTCTCTTGCGCCCAAACAACATCCGGCCTCGCCAGCATAATGGCAGCCGTCGTCATTACCGCCGTCATTACAACCATCAGGCGCATGGCGCGCACGCTTGCTGTGCGCATACACACTTGTCGCACCATCTGCCGGAACCATCGCATGATCTTTAACTTTAGCATCGCCGAACCTGCCCTATGGAGCCTTTACGAAGTTTTACCCGGCGTTGACCGTGCATTTACAGGGGAGCTGGCAACTGCAACTCCATCGTCGTGCATCCACTCTTACGTATTCACTTGCGGTGACGTCTGTCCTAGGACGCGGAGGGAAAATAGAATTCTTTCCGCCCAGGACCGTGATCGTCACGAAGGCGACCGTTACAAAGACACTTCGTCACGAAGACACTTCTGGCCGAAAACGATGCTTGCTTGGATGCCCGCGCCGACTGAGATGTCCACTGATATGTCTACCGAGAAGCGCACCGCCGAAAAGCAGCCATATCCTGCCGCGGAGGGCTTGCTCTACCGTTTAACGGTTGCCTTCCCGAGTTGGGCGTCCGCGATCCTATCTGTGTACACTATTTTCCTGTGCCGATTCAGCATTCTTAAACTTTGGCGGCGATAATTCCGATAGAAGTTCCAATAGAAGACTGCCTAATGAAAAATGGATGTCGCAACGTGAACGAACTCCAACCCCAGCATTCGCCGCCATCTAACGTGACCGTCGGGACGCATTCAGCTTTCTTCGCGAAACTCCTTGCCTGTGCCGTATTCGCCGCGCTGATCGCGTTTGCGCGAGTTCCTTCACTGCAAGCTCAGGACGCCGCGAAGCCTCAGGATTCCAGCGAGACTCCAGATGCCGCAAAAGCTCCGGGTGCCGCCGCGACCATCGGCGTTGACGTTAGGGTCGTCACGCTGCCCGTCACCGTTCGCGACAAGCACAGCAAGATCGTGCGCGATCTCACCAAAGACGATTTCACCTTGCAGGAAGATGGCCGCCCGCAGACGATCAAGTATTTTTCGCAGGAAACCAATCTACCTCTTACCCTCGGTCTGCTGGTCGATACCAGCCGCAGCCAAACCAACGTGCTCGAGGCCGAGCGCAACGCCAGCCACACTTTTTTCGATGAGATGCTGGCGCAGGAAAAAGACAAAGCCTTCCTGCTTCATTTCGACCGGCAGGTAGAGCTGCTGCAGGATCTGACTTCATCGCGCGATAAGCTGCAGGAAGCGCTCGCATTGCTCAAAACGCCGTCCGATCGCGACCGCTCAAACGATCCCAACGATCCTTCCAATTCTCCCTCTGGCTCTGACTCTCACCATGGCGGCGGCACTCAACTCTACGACGCCGTTTATTTGGCGTCGAATGAGCTGATGAAAAAACAGCAGGGGCGCAAGGCTTTCATCGTTCTCTCCGACGGAGTCGACCGCGGTAGCAAGACTTACTTGGATAGCGCGATTGAAGCGGCGCAACGCTCCGATACCGTTGTCTACTCCATTTATTATGCCGAGTCGCGGCGCGAAGAAGGCCAGCAGCCCGGTCGCGGAATGGGCCGCGGTGGTGGCGGCGGTTGGCCAGGAGGCGGTGGTGGTTGGCCCGGTGGCGGATACCCCGGCGGCGGAGGCGGCGGTCGTGGGGGTCGCGGCCAGAATCCCGATCAGAGTTCGCGCGCCGATGGCAAGAAAATCCTCGAGCGCATCTCCAAAGAGACCGGCGGACGTTTCTTTGAAATGTCGAAAAAGGAAACCGTCGGCGACATCTACGACAGCATTGTCGAGGAGTTGCGCACCCAGTACAGCATGGGCTACACGCCCGACAAAGACAGCACGCCCAGCGGCTATCACCACATTGCATTGGCGGTGAAGAAGAAAGATATGACCGCGCAGACCAGAGACGGATACTACGCGGATACCGCGGTTGCCGATCAGAAGAATTAAGCTTCCTTCTCCGCTAGTTCTTCTCGTAGCGCCTTCGCCAGCGCAACCTGCCGCGTCGCACTCAACTTCGCCCCGCCTGAGGTCAAATACAAAACGTCAATCGCCATCTGCCCTTCGGTTTCGATCAGCGCAATTTCAATGTTGCAGTCATGCTTCGAGACGAGCGAGCACATGCGGTACAAAAGCCCCGGACGATCCTGCGTCAGCACCTGCATCAGCGTGCTGTGGGCCGAAGAATGATCGTCAAATTCGATTTGCGTCGCGATCTTAACCTTCGCGCTGCCCACCTTCTCCGATCTCAAGCGGTCGCGCAACATGCGCGCTAGGTCGGCTTCTCCTTTGATCACCGCTGCAATGCTTTTTTTCAACCGCTCCCATTCCTGCAAGTTCAGTTCCAACGTTCGAAAGCGATCGGTGAAGTAAAAAGTGTCCACCACCGTACCCGCGGCGTTCGAAAACGCATTCGCTTTCACGATATTCATTCCCCATGCGGCCAGCGCTCCGGAAACTGAAGCGAATAGAAAAGGCCGGTCAGTGGTAATCAGCGTCAGCTCATACCAGTGGCGCACCTGCTTCAAACTTAACTGCACTCCGTCCTGTCCCAGCCGGGCGGCCATCTCGGCGTGCGCCAAAACGTCGGTTGCGCCGTGAATTCGCAGATACCGTTGTGGCAATCCATCCAGAAAAATATTGATTTTCTTTCCCGCCACCGGCGCCAGCGAGTGCAGATGGGCCAGATTCGCCTGACCGGCAATCGACCCCTCCTCACCTGTATGCACGCGCTCATCCGCGCTTCGACTGAGATAATTTGCGCTTCCGATATAGAGCTGCCACAAGTTATCCGCCTTCCACGGAGTCATAGCCTCTGGGTTCACGGCCTTTATGTCGGCGTAAGTCATTAGGCAGAGCATTTTCAACCGTTCCGGCGCTCCCACCTTTTCGGCGAACGATTTCACATTGGCCGGATCGAATACATCGCGGCGCATCGCCGCCGACATTTCCAGATGACTGGCGACTAGATACCGCACGGTCTCGCGATCCCGCTGATCGAGATCGAGCCGCTGGCAGCAACTCTCCGCCAGTTGCAGGCTGAGCTCAATATGGTTTTCGCTAGGCACAGCTTTGCCGGAATCGTGCAGCAACAATGCCAGATACAGCACTTCCGGTTGTTCAAGCTCCGTAAGCAGTTCGGCAAAACGCTGCTCCCACTCGGATTTCGATTCCTTCAGGCGATGCAGATTTTCAATCGCCAGGAACGAGTGCTCATCCACCGTGTAGCGATGGTAGAAATCGCGCACGACCAGCGCCTCAATTCCTTTCAACTCCGGCAGTAGCAGCGCGAGCAGGCGCAGCGCATTCATGGAGCGCAGGGCATCGGCCGCATGTCGCTGCACCAGTGTCTCCTGGAGGTAGAGCCATAACTCCGCGCCCCGCGGAGGCGTTGCCGCCAGCGCCGGCAGTGCCTGCTCGACTTTGTATTCGGTGGTCGTGCCGAGCTTCAACCCATGTTCCGCCATGAAATGAAACAGCCGCAGCAGCAACTCCGGATCGCGCAGGCCATCCGGACGCTGAAGAAAAATCAGCCCGTCAACCACCGAAAAGTCCTCGCTTGTAACCCGCGACCGCCAGCCCTGAAATTGCCGGTACAACGACGACCATGCCGCCGGAATCTCCTCCAGCAACTGGTTGCAGACGCGGTGAACGCTGCGCACGTGCCCGAAGTAAACGCGCATCCAGTCGGCCGCGTTAGAAATTTCCGCATCGCTCGCGCCGATCCTTCGCGCCGCCGCCTCGTCCTGCGCCTCCCAGGTAAGGGTGTTGTCGTGGCGCCCGTGCCGGAAGTGCAAAAAGCAACGCACCGACACCTGGAAATCCAGCGCCGCATCGAGCGCCCTGCACGAAGAAACCGGCAGCAACGTTTTCACATCGGGCCACACTCGCAGCTTCTCCATCGCGGAAACGAGCGCCAGCCAGTGGGCGACGTTGTAGTCGCGCAGCCCGCCGGGCCCATCCTTGACGTTCGGTTCCAGATGAAAAACTGTATTGCCAAATTTGTGATGACGCGAGCGCGTCAACTCGGCCAAGTTCTGGATCAGACTTTGGCAATCCCGTCCCACCAGACGAGGAACGGCCTTCTCGCGCAGTCGTGAAAACAGCGCGCGGTCGCCGGCCAGATAACGGCAATCGAGCAAAGAAATCGCAAACTCCACGTTGTTCGGATCCAGCCGTTCGCATTCGGCCAGACTTCGCGTGACCGGACTCAACTTCAGCCGCAGGTCCCACAGTTCCTGCGAAAATCGCCGGATCGCATCTTTGTATTCGCTTTCGGAATCAGCGTCGCCGTGCAGAAACAGCAGGTCAATATCGGAGTGAGGAAAAAGCCAGCCGCGTCCGTACCCGCCAGTCGCCACCAGCGCAAAATTCTTAGGTAGGTCAAGAGCGTAGGCCGAACCGGAAGCCGTGGAATTCTCAGCAGCGGAGCTGACAACGACCTCCTGCCATAGCCGCCGCACAATCGAATCGACCAGCGCAGTGCGCCGCGCGAGCGCGGTGCGTCCTTCGCCGGTAGCGAGAAAATCCTGCGCCAGGGCAGCCGATTCCTGCGCGTACAGGTCGCGTATTTCGCCGCGAACGCCGACCACCGTGCTCATGTCATGCCCTACAGCGCGCCCTCCCCGCGTTCGTCGTTGCGAATTCGAATCGCTTCGTCGATGCGCGAAAGAAAAATCTTCCCGTCGCCGATTTTGCCAGTGCGCGCCGCATTGCTGATCGCCTGCACCACCTTATCCACCATTTCGTCGGCCGTTACGATCTCGAGTTTGACCTTCGGGATCAAATCCACCGTGTATTCCCGTCCGCGATAGAACTCTGTGTGCCCTTTTTGCCGGCCATGGCCTCTGGCTTCAAACACCGTCATGCCTTCGACGCCCACCTCATGCAATGCGTCTTTCACCGCATCGAGCTTAGAAACCTGAATAATCGCTTCGACCTTTGTCATGGTTCTCCGTCCCGTTAAAACAGCGACCAGCCTCAGTAAACTGCGAATAACTTTTTCACGAATGATGCCTTCAAACTGCGTCCGTTGAAAACAGCAGCATTTATAACAATAGCCGCCAAACCAACAATAGCCGCTCACCCGAGCTTGCGGAAATCGAAACTATTTATATTCCGTATTGGAAATCCTTATGTGCACGCCGGTTAAGCACTGGACAGCACGCATCGCTGCCGCCTGCGATTGACGCGGGAGGGCCTTCTGCTGTTGGATGGAAGCTGCGTGGCTCCTGCTCTTCCCATTCTCGATCCCGACTCTCAACGCTTCAGCCGCCTCGATGCGGTTTGGCTTGCCATCTGGCTGATCTTTCTTGGCATTCTCGCCGTGCTCCCGCCGTTGCTGGAATGGCACAAGCAGCTGATTCTCCTCGCCATCGGAATTGTGCAGGTGATGGAGACGAGGATGATCTCCCATTTCCCTAAACGGGGAGTGTTCTACGTCATCCTGCTGAAGATTCTGCTGGCGACCATTCTCATCGATCACACCGCAGAAGTCGGCATCAACAGCAGTTACTGGCCAATCTATTTCGTGCCTGTCGTCACCGCGGCCCTCTACTGCGGCACGTGGCTCACGCTGCTCTGGACCTTCGTCGCCTCCGCTGCCTACTGCTCCTATCTTTATCCTGCGATGCAGGAATACGAATTGACCCCCGAAGCTTTCGGCTTGCTCGCGCTGCGCATCATGTTCTTCTTCCTTGCGGCCATGGTCGTCAACCGTTTCGCGCAGCAAAGCCGGCATCAAACCGAGCTGTATCGGGAACTCGCCGAACGCCTCGCCGAAACTAATCGCCGCCTCGAGCAGGCTCAGGCTGAAGCGCGGCGCTCCGAGCGCCTGGCCGCGCTCGGCCAGCTTTCTGCCGGACTGGCCCACGAGATCCGCAATCCTCTCGGAGTGATCAAAGGCTCGGCCGAAATGTTGACCCAGAAGTTGCAGGCCTCCGACGAACTCGCCCGCGAGTTGGCGGGCTATATTTCGACCGAAGTGAACCGGCTGAGCGCGCTGGTCACCGAGTTTCTCGACTTCGC
>JASHOU010000151.1 GCA_030038475.1 Terriglobales bacterium
CGCGGTCGTTGCTCTGATTGCCGCTCCGATTTTGGCCGAACCCGCCTGCAAAAGTGGCGAGCAACAGCGCGCCAACAAAAATGAGCGCTCTCACTCGCGACGATTCCACTCGCAAATGCTTACCTCCCATTCTCAACTACTGAGGCCAATCGCCGCCCTAATGGGCGAAATCGCGATTTATCAACATCTACCGCAAACACGGCGTTGGCTGCAATTGAAGATCCGGCGGCGCGGGAAAGTTTGCAGAGAATCGACTGGCGACGCCGTACAGCCCGAAACGCACGCGCTCGGTACAATGCTCGTACAATGAATGAGGCTTCGTTTGCCGATTTTCATCTCAGGAGATTCGAATGCAACGCAAAGCGAGCGCAGTGTGGAAGGGCGGACTGAAAGACGGCCAGGGGACGGTGTCGTCGGCGAGCGGCATTTTGTCGAACACCAAGTATTCGTTTGCCACGAGGTTTGAGGATGGTCCGGGAACAAATCCGGAAGAGCTGATTGCGGCGGCGCATGCAGCGTGCTTTTCGATGGCGCTCTCGGCGCAATTGGGCGGCGCGAACCTGAAGCCGGAGAGCATTAACACCAATGTCACTCTCACCATGGAGAAACTCGATGCAGGCTGGACGATTACCGCCTCGCACCTGGATGTGACGGCGAAGGTTCCGGGGGCAAGCGCGGAGGCGTTTAATACGGCGGCCGAGAATGCCGAGAGGGGTTGTCCGGTGTCGAAGGTGCTGAACGCCAAGATCACGATGGATGCGAAACTCAGCGGCTAGTTCGGGGAGGGTCCTACGGAGTAAACTTTTTTGGAATCCCACCCTTGCGCAAAGGGCGCGCAAGGATGGGGCACCCTCATTTCGGTGATCGCTCGCGGCTGGGTTTCTTAGCTGCGATCACGCAGCATCTGCCGCAGCTTTTGATTGATCTTCACCGTGTCTTTTGTGGCCTGATCGATGAGTTCGACCCAGTGGCGCATCTTTTCTGGCGGGCCCGCTTGGGAGATCAAGTACGTGGCTTGCACGATGGTTTCGAGCGCGTTGCTGAGGTCGTGGGCGAGCGTGCGGAGCTGTTTCGCCAATTCGGGGGGAATCTTGTCGGAGGCGTCTGCCATAGTTCAAAACCGAAGTTCAAAACCGAAAAGCGGAACGCGGCTCATAGCCGTTTCGGGGTTCTGTCGTTGCGGCCTTCAGTCGTTTCAGCCCTGTGCTTGGATGCGCGTTGACAGCGCAGTGCCAGCCGGTAGAATAGTAGCGTAGTGGGTTGTAAAGGATGTCCCTGCCGATTTTTTCTCTTCTGCGGATATGGCGGAACTGGCAGACGCGCTAGGTTCAGGTCCTAGTGGCCGCAAGGTCGTGGAGGTTCGAGTCCTCTTATCCGCACCAAAATCAGTTCTCAGTTGCCAGTTCTTAGAGACACCGGGAATTGGTCTCCGTCGTGTGCTGGCTTGAACTCTGTACAGGCGGGCTGCGTCTAGCGGACGCAAGCGGTATCGAAGGAGACTTTGAGTGCTATCGGGATATTTCAACAGTTGACGATTCACTATTCCGCTTTCGCGCCGTCCTCGCAAATACTCTTAAAGCTTAGCCGTGCGATGATCTCTCAAAGTCGTCAGACATTGTGAGTAGATCATGAGTGTCACGCGTTCTTGCGCTCGCACCGTCTCCTGAGGGTCTTGTCTTAAACACTGTGTGGTCGCTGGTCCTAGCCGGCAACACGTTTTTTAAGACAAGGCCCTCCTGAGACTGCGGCTTGACAGCCCCCACAGCCCAGAGGGATAATCGTGCCGCTCGGCAGTGGTTGCATCATACCCCGCACGCCTCGAAGCCCATCCGCCGATGGTGCCCCCTTTTATTTCTCTCTGGACTGATAAACGCGAATCATCAATCTCGCACAGCGGAGGGTTCAATGACGAGGCTTCGGATTTTGGGGCTCCTTGCCTTTCTAACGGCGCCAGGCAGGAAACAAGGCCGTGCGGAAAAACTCATCACATTATCGAAGGCACTGTCTATAGCATTTGTTTGTGTGACGGCGATCGTCTCGCCTGCACAAACCTTCACCACCTTGTTAAGCTTCAACGGGACCAACGGCGCGTACCCGTACGTCATGTCCCTGGTTCAGGGCACTGATGGGAACCTCTACGGCACAACGTACCAGGGCGGGACCGGGGCCAACTGCACCCTCTACGGTGGCTGTGGTACGGTCTTCAAAATCACCACGACCGGCACGCTGACTACGCTTTACAACTTTTGCTCCCAACCTGACTGCGCGGATGGCTTCCAGCCTGCCGCCGGGCTCGTCCTCGCCACCAACGGCAACTTCTATGGGACAACGTACCAAGGTGGGACCGGCTGTGCTTACGAAAACTGTGGCACGGTCTTTGAAATCACGCCCGAGGGTAAACTGACCACACTCCACAGCTTCGAGCCTCCTGATGGAGCCAACCCTGTGGCCGGGCTGGTGCAAGCCGCCAATGGGAGCTTCTACGGGACAACCGAATACGGCAGTCCCGATCTCTGCAATGACGAGGCGTACTGTGGCACGATCTACAAAATCACTCGCAAAGGCAATCTGAAAAGGCTGAACTTCTTCCTCGGAACTGACGGCGCCCTCCCTGTTGCTGGGCTACTGCAGGCCACCAACGGGAAATTCTATGGGACAACGGAGTATGGCGGGGCCAACGGCGAAGGCACGGTTTTCGATGTCACCGCCGCGGGCAAACTGACCACGCTGTATAGCTTTGCTGGGTACCAGACCGGGGACGGCTCCGAACCTAACGCCAGCCTCGTGCAAGCCATCGACGGGAACTTCTATGGGACAACCTACAATGGCGGGACCGACAACTTTGGTACGGTTTTCGAAATCACGCCTGGGGGCACGCCAATCATACTGCACAGCTTCGATTACTATAGCGGCGACGGTGCATGGCCCTACGCCGGGCTGGTGCAAGCCACCGACGGGAACTTCTACGGGACAGCGGCTGGGGGCGGGACCAACGGCGGCTATGGCACGATCTTCGAAATCACCGCCGGGGGCACCCTGACCACGCTGCATAGCTTCGACTATACCGATGGCGACGACATTACCGGCGGGCTGGTGCAAGCCACCAACGGGACTTTCTACGGGACAAGTTACTACGGCGGGGCCAACAACTATGGCACGGTCTTTAGCCTGTCTGTGGGCCTGGGCCCGTTCGTGGAAACAAATCCCACCTCCGGCAAAGTTGGCAGTAAGGTGACTATCCTGGGAAACAATCTGTCCGGAGCGACGGCGGTCAGCTTCAATGGCACAGCCGCCACTTTCAAGGCGTCCAGTACATTCATTACGACTAAAGTTCCAACCGGCGCGACCACGGGCGCCGTAACGGTGACGACACCGAGCGGCACGCTGACGAGCAACGTTCAATTTATCGTCCCTTAACGCTCTCCTTTGGCCGCTCAGATTGCAGGCTGCGAAGCCGCCTTCTATTGAGGGGCTTTTCTTTTGCACTCACGCTGGTAGCTGTTGTAATCAGGCGATTACGCTCATTGGCAGGGTCTTCTCTTCTCCCTGACAAACTGCCTTTATGCGCCGGCCGATAGGCGGTGGGTGCTGCGGCTTTGGGCGATGCCGTACTGGCGGATTTTATAGAGCAGAGCTTTGTAGCTGATCTTCAACAGCGCCGCGGCTTGTTTGCGATTCCAGTTGGTTTCTTCGAGGGCGCGGGCGATGGCTTCGGCCTCGGCTTCGTCCTTGGCATTGCGCGAGAGGGACTTCAATCCGCCGGTGGAATCGGCGGCCGCAGCGGCAGAGCGAGTGGCATCGAAGTGCATGCCTGCGCCGCCGTCGGGCTTGGGCTGCAATTCGGTGGCGGCGAGCGATTCGTCTCCGAGAACCAGATAGCGCTTGATGAAGTTGCTGAGTTCGCGCAGGTTGCCGGGCCAGGAATGCTTGAGACACGCTTCCATCAGCGCCGGTGAAAGCGGTAGCGGCGATCGCGCATAGGATTCCGACATGTGCGACATGAAATGCTTGAGCAGGATGGGGATTTCTTCTTTGCGCTCGCGCAGCGGTGGAAGCAACATGGTGAAGGCGTTGAGGCGGTAGTAAAGATCCTCGCGCAGACGCTTCGTAGCGAGCGCCTCCGGGATATTGATATTCGTAGCGGCGAGAATGCGAACGTCGACTTTGATCACGGCGCGGCTGCCGAGGCGCGAGAATGTCTGGTCCTGAAGGACATGCAAGAGCTTGGCCTGGAGGAGCGCCGGCATTTCTCCGATTTCGTCGAGCAGGATGGTGCCCTTGTTGCAGAGTTCAAACTTACCCGGTTTGGGGTGAGTGGCGCCGGTGAAGGCTCCGGCTTCATAGCCAAAAAGTTCGCTTTCGAGCAGGTCGGCGGGCACGGCGGCGCAGTTAACTTTGAGGAAAGTGCGATGCGCGCGCGGAGAAAGTTTGTGAATGAGGCGGGCGAGGACTTCCTTGCCGGTGCCGCTTTCGCCGAGCAGAAGAACGGGGATATCGACGTTGGCGACGAGGGCGGCCTGGGAACGAATTTTCTTCATCGCCGGACTGGCGGCGACGAAGAAAACATCGTCGGCAAGCTCTTCGACTTCGCCGGCATAAGTTTCAGTCTTGGCGCTGCCGACACACTGCCCAATGACGGCGTCGAGCTCCGCTTTCTGGAAGGGCTTAGTCAGATAATCGATGGCGCCGAGGCGCATCGCCTGAACGACTTTGCGCGTGTCATTGACGCAGGAGAGCATGACGACTTTCAAGCCGGGGCGAAGCTGGCGAAGTTGTTCCAGAGTTTGCAGGCCGTCGATGCCGGGCATGAGTAAGTCGAGCAGCACGAGATCGGGCTGGAATCCTTTTTGGACGTGGTCGACGGCTTCTTCGCCGGTGCCTGCGGTTTGCACTCTATGGTCATCCACTTCGAGCAGGGTGCGGATGTAGCGCAGCATACCCGGTTCGTCATCCACCAGCAAAATGTTGGCGGTTTCCCTCATTGATTCCCTCTTCGAAGGTGGGCCGCGAGGTTACTCTCGGCAGCCGTGGGAACTGGTTTCAGCGGAATAAGAAAACAAAACTTGCACCCCGAGCCAGGCTCGCTTTCCACCCAGATCTTGCCGCCCATAGCCTGTAACAGGCGGCGAGCGATGGCCAGTCCCAGGCCCATGCCTTCGGCGGCATCGCTGCCCGGCAGACGGAAGAAATCGTCGAAGACTTCGAGGTGAAACTCGGGGCGAATTCCCGGGCCGGTATCGGCGACGCTGACTTTGACGGCATTGGGCACGTCGATGGATTGACGGCGGCGCTCGCCGGACACCGCGGGAATGCTCGCGCCGCGGCGCTCCCACATGTGTGGTTCGGCGTGCAGCCAAACGGTGCCGCCTTGCGGAGTGTATTTCGACGCATTCTCGAGAAGATTGGAAATCACGCGCTGAATCTTGGGCGCGTCGAAGAGGAATGGCGATAGTTTGTCATTGGCCAGAAAATACAGCGCGAGGCCGCGCTCCTGAAAACGGGCCGACCAAATGCGGCAAACTTCTGAAAGGCAGGCGTTGATATCGCCTTCGATGAACTGCAGGCGCAATTCGCCAGTTTCGAGCACGGTGTAGGTGAGGAAATCCTGAATGAAACTCTGCAAGCGTTGGCCGCTCGAAAACATGTCGGCCATGACCTCGCGCTGGCGCTCGTTGAGCGGTCCGAGTTTCTGGCTCTGCAGCAGTTCGATGTAACCGTTCAAAATCGCGAGAGGCGTTTTGAGGTCGTGCGCGGCGGAGGCAAGAGCATTGGTAGTCTTGCGGAAGCGGTCGCGCAACTTATCGAGTTCGCGGGCGGCATCGTCTGCGGAACCGGCGAAAGCCGGAGCGCCACCGCTGGACGCACGCTCCTTTATATTCGACGCGGCATTTGTAGCCGCATTCATCGGCGTCGGGGCGAGGGCTGGACTCTTTTCCGATATCGAAGACATGAATTCCCAAAAATTTGCGCAAGTATGGGGAGAGGAAATGCGCTACCACTCAGAGCGAGGGAATAAAATTAACTATATGTCGAGGTGGGAAAGCTGTCAATTGGAAAGCTCGTCAAGGGATAGCGAAGAGAAAAGATTTTCACTTTCGCGACATGACTACTAGTCAATATAGTGGTCGAAACCACGAATGGCACTTCAGTAATCTCCCTATCAGAGGGGCTTTTGGCGGCTTCAGGGCGAGGCCGGAGGATAGGCCAGGTTTGGCCCCTAAGATGCGGGTTTTGCGTGCTATGGGGATGTCATCGCCCGCTGTGGACTGGACGATACACGTGCATCGCAAGTTATCGAAGAAGGAAGGACGAAAATGGGAGCGATTGCAGCTCTCCATTCCGGTTTTTGTCCGCGCTCAGGATGGCAACGGGCAGGATTCGCTGGAGTTTGCCACCGCTGTTAACATCTCTCCTGGGGGCGCATTGGTGGTCGTTCGGCGATCACTGCCCACATCCGCGCAGGTTTCACTCGAGATTCCGAGCGCGCCCATCGCGCCGATTCATGGTTTGAAGACTTCTTCGCGGATCATGCAGGCCAAAGCGGTATGGGTGACGCACCTCGACGACTATCATTTGCTTGGTCTGAAGTTTATCCGGCCGCTGGCCACCGACGCGGCGGCGGTTTCGAGGAGGCCGCTGAGGAAAGCTGGGGCCGCACTGTGAAAATCTTTTCCCTTTACCCGCCCGCCAATTAATGGCACTTTGGTGCCATGCCCCCGCATAGCACCGTTGGGCTATGATTCCGACAAGCCATTCACAGCTGAGCGCTTAGCGGAGCGCATCCGCGGCACTCAACTCTCTTCCCCAGTTTGGTGCTTAAGGTGCACTTTTAGTGCACGCAGATGAACACTCCCCAAAAAGAGGGGGATTTCACGCTTATGACCACACTTTCGGTAAGCGCATTGGCTCAGTCGTTCAACGAGGTTCCTCCGGACAATATCATTTTCGGCCACACGGAAGTTATGCAGTCGGTGCGCGCGCGGATGGGTAAAGTAGCGGCCGCCAATGTTCCGGTTCTGATTACGGGCGAAAGTGGCACCGGCAAGGACATCATTGCCCGCCTCATTCACAGTCTTTCTCCGTGGAAAGTGGGCCCCTACGTAAAGGTAAACTGCCCGGCGATTCCGGGAACGCTGCTGGAGAGCGAACTGTTCGGCTATGAAAAAGGCGCCTTTACCGGCGCGGTTGGATCGAAGCCAGGGCGCGTTGAATTGGCGCACCGCGGGACATTATTTCTCGACGAGATTTCCGAGCTGGATCCGTCGTTGCAGTCGAAGCTGCTGCAACTTCTGCAGGATGGGCAATTCTGCCGCATTGGCGCGCAGGAAGATAAGAAGGTCGAAGTGCGGGTGGTTTGTGCAACGAACCGGCAGCTGGAAGCCGAGATCGAAGCGGGAACTTTCCGCCAGGATCTTTATTACCGCATCAACGTGGTGAATATTCGCATGCCGGGCCTGCGCGAACGGCGCGCCGACATTGAAGATCTGTGCAATTACTTCCTCGATTACTACAACCGCAAGTTCAATTGCCGGGCGCGTCCGCTCTCGCATGAAGTGCTGGAAGTGCTTCAGAAATATCACTGGCCGGGCAACATTCGCGAGTTGGAAAACCTGATCAAGCGCTACGTGATTCTGGGACACGAGGAAGTGATCACGAACGACCTGGTGGCGCACGAGCCGGACTTTCTCAGTTCGGAAATTTCGTTCGACGGGCCGATTTCGCTTAAGAAGATGACGCGGCAGTGCGTGCGCGAACTGGAGCGCAAGGTGATCCTGAAGGTTCTGCAACAGCACCACTGGAACCGCAAACAGGCAGCCCGTACGCTGGGCATCAGCTATCGCGCGCTGCTTTACAAGATTCGCGACGCCGGCTTGCCCTCGAACCGCGCTCTGCGGCTGCGGCAGGCAGAGAAGAATGCGATGGCCACGGCGCCCACCAGCGGCGCAGCCGCGGACTGAGCGCCGGCAAAACCAAGTTCTACCGCCGAGACGCAGAGAACGCCGAGGGAACCTTTTTCTGTTTCTTGTGCTGGTTGTCGTGGGATTGTTGGGCGACCAGCCCACCTCCGCAGTCTTTCATCTGCACGGTCGTTCTGAAGTTTTTCACTGCTCTCAAGAGGTTTTCTCGGCGTCCTCAGCGTCTCGGCGGTAGAACTTGGTTTTGCCGGCGTATCCACCGAGTCTTTCTTCGAGGTCGCGCAGGGACGCGCTCCAGTCGTTCAGGCCGTCGGCTTCGAGCCACAAGTCTTTGAGTTCGGAGTTCAGTCGCACCTTGTTGACTGCGCGGCGCGCCAGTTCGAGCATCTCAGGGCTGGGTGCGCCTTCGATTTTTCCGATCCAGTCTTGAATCTGGTTTTCAATCTCACGTGGAATCGTTTGCGGAGGCTTGCCGTTGGCGATGGCAACGACCTCGGCGGTGGCAATTGCGATGCTGGCTTCGGTGGCTGGGAGGTAGTCGTTATGGCTGGCCGCTTCGGAGAGAATCTGCTGTAAGTCAGTCGGTTGTTTTGTCGACAGCGCGGCGAGGAAGTTCTGCGCGTCTTCGTTTTCGAAGCTGTTTGGGCCCCAGCCTGGCATGGGAGTCTTTTGGGTGATTATAGATGGGCGGTGGAAGGCTGAGCGTTGGTGATGCGATGGCAATATTACCCCAACTGTTAGAATTCTCAGTTCATGTCGCCCCGTCGCTCCATTCTGTGGTATCTGTTTCTCGCAGTGGCCGTGCTCTATCTGCTAGGAACGGTGCTCGGAGGTATTGGGCTTGGCGAGATCGCACTACACCCAGCCAGTCCGCCGATTAGCCAATCCGAGGAGCGCAATGCAGAGGCCGTCGCCCAGCGGAATTCTGTGGAGTTTCGCGATGTGGAACTCGGGACTCAAGACGGTGTGGTTCTGCGCGCCTGGTTTATGCATCCGCAAGAGGCAAATGGAAACGCCGTGATCCTTTTGCATGGCGTCTCCGACAATCGGCTTGGGATGTATGGCTATGGCAAGTGGCTCCTCCAGAATCGCTACAGCGTGTTGTTGCCGGACGCTCGCCACCACGGCAACAGCGGAGGACTTACGACTTATGGTGTTAGGGAGGCAAACGACATCCATGAATGGGTGGATTGGATTGAGAAAAATGAACACCCACATTGCGTGTACAGCCTTGGTGAATCGATGGGAGCCGCAGAATTACTACAGTCTCTGACGCGAGAGCCTCGCTTTTGCGCGGTCGTCGCCGAGTCGCCTTTTGCGACCTTCCGCGAGGTTGCCTATGCAAGATTCGGCCGTCCATTTCATACGGGGCCTTGGTTAGGGCGAACTTTCTTTCGAGCCACGGTAGATGTCGGTTTTCTCTATGTGCGCATTCGTTACGGACTAAATATGGAAGATGCGTCTCCAGAACAGGCGGTCATGAGTAGTAAGGTTCCTGTCCTGCTTATTCACGGCTTAGATGATCGAAATATCCCGCCCTACCATTCGGACTTGATCGAAGCGAGAAGCCCCAAGTCAGTTACAGTGTGGAAAGTTCCCGGCGCGGTTCATACTGGCGTAGCTAAGGCTGCACCCGAGGAGTTTAATCGGAGAGTTCTGGGCTGGTTCGCAGCCCACTCAACGTAGCTGTCCTTCGTTCTTTAGCAAAATCCGCCGGTCCTGTGTGGCAATCAGGCGATAATGTCACGTCGCTGTCGGGTCGCCCCAACGACTGGTGGCTGAAGCTCACAACTTCAACGCCCAGAATGTGCGGTCCAGCGTGCGGTATTGAATCGCTTCGGCGATGTGTTTGGGTTCGAGCTGCGCGAAGCCGTCGAGATCGGCGATGGTGCGGGCGACTTTCAGGATGCGGTCGTGGGCGCGGGCGCTCAGGCCTTGCTGCGCCATCGCGCGTTCGAGCAGGTGCTCGCAATCCGCGGAAAGCTGGCAGAATTTGCGGATCATCTGCGGCGGCATTTGCGCATTGCAAAAGATTTTTTCGCGTCCCGACTTTGCAGACGATTTCTCAGCTGGCCTTTCACCTGGCTTTTCCGCCGACTTTTCGGACGGCCTTTCCGCTGAATGGGAAAACCGCGCCAGCTGAATGTCGCGGGCGCGAATCACGCGTTCCAGAATCTTCGCGGAACTTTCCGGCTCCGTGGCACTGCGCATCTCCTTGTAGTTCACCGCCGGGACGTCGATATGAATATCGACGCGGTCGAGCAGCGGGCCGGAGATCTTAGAAATATAGCGCTGGATCATGGGCGGGGTGCAGTGGCATTCGCGGGTGCGGTCGTTGTGAAATCCGCAGGGACACGGATTCATGGCGGCGGCGAGCATGAAACGCGCGGGGAAGGTCAACGACATGGCGGCGCGGGCGATGCAGACGGTGCCATCTTCGAGTGGCTGGCGCATCACTTCGAGGACGTTGCGCGGGAATTCGGGGAGTTCGTCGAGAAACAAAACGCCATTGTGAGCGAGCGAAACTTCGCCGGGACGCGGGACTGCGCCTCCTCCGATGAGACCAGCGTCAGAGATGGTGTGGTGCGGAGCGCGAAACGGCCTCATGCCGACGAGACCGGCGCGCGCGTCCAGCACTCCGGCTACGCTGTGAATCTTCGTGGTCTCTAACGCTTCTTCAAACGTGAACGGCGGCAGGATGGTCGGCATGCGTTTAGCGAGCATCGTCTTGCCCGAGCCCGGCGGACCGATCATGAGAATGTTGTGACCTCCGGCGCAGGCGACTTCGAGCGCGCGCTTGGCGGTTTGCTGGCCGCGAACGTCTTTGAAATCGGCGTGGAAGTGTTGGGCTTCGCTGAGCAACTGATCGCGGTCGACCTGCAGGCGCGAAACGCCGTTGCCGGAATTGATGAAATGAATCACGTCGAGCAGAGATTTAACGGGATAGACGTCGACTCCGCCGACCATGGCGGCTTCGCGGGCGTTGACTTCGGGGACAACGAGGCGCTGCACCCTGGAACGGCGAGCTTCGATGGCGATGGGCAGAGCACCGCGCACGCCGCGGAGGCCGCCGTCGAGAGAAAGCTCGCCGACGAAGAGCGCGTCGGGAATCTCCTTTTTATTGAGGCCACCGTAAGCGCCGAGAATGCCGAGCGCCATGGGCAGGTCGAAACCGGAACCTTCTTTGCGAATGTCGGCGGGCGCGAGGTTGATGGTGATCTGCGTGGGCGGAATATCGTAGCCGCAATTTTTGAGCGCGGAGCGGACGCGGTCGCGGCTTTCGCGCACGGCGGCATCAGGCAGGCCGACGGTGTGGAAGTGGTCTTCCTGGGTTTTGATGCCAGAGACGTCGACCTCAACCTCGATGATATTGGCGTCAATGCCGTAGACCGCGGCGCTCAGAGTTTTGTAGAGCATAAGAATGAGATGGGCACACGAAGGATGCGGCGCGGACGGGAGATCCTTAGCGACATCGTACTCGTCGGGCGACCTTTGGCGCTGTGATGGCCATCACCCCGTTACCGTGATGGAACTTAACGGAACGTTCCCGTCTTGAACAGCTGCGTTCGGTGCTACGCTAGGGCAGTTTAGAAGTGCCTGCCAATGCCTGACGACGGTCCCAGCTCAAGCAATCCCAATCCCTCGCCCAACCGGCTGGATCGCGAAGAGAGCCAGCTGTGGCGGTGGGCGCTCGGTCTGCTCATTTTGTTTGCCGCGGCAGTGGCGGCGTTGTCGTGGCAAGAGCTGAAAGACCTGCCTTACCGGCTGTGGGCGATTCCTGCCGGACTGTTCGCGCTGGCAGTGTTGTTTGCCGCTTACGCTTTTGGCCGCAAGCGCGAGGTTAGTGAACTCAGGCAATTGCTGAAGGGCTTTCAGAAGCGCGCGGGAGTTGCACCATCCGAAGAGCAACTCGATCAACTGGGTCAGCTCATCATGCGCTCGCAGCGCAACTTCAAAGAGCTGATCGATTCGCTGGATGAAGTTGCGCTGGCGGCTTCGCTCGATGGAACGTTAAGAACCGTGAACCGGCGAGTCTCGGAAATTCTGGGAGCTCCCTATTCGCAGCTGGTTGGTCACAAGCTGCAGGAATTTCTGAGCGAGCCGTTGCGCGCGGAGGGCGCGCTGAGCCTGCCGCGATTTTTGGAAAAGCGCAACTGGTCCGGTGTCGTTGAGGTCTATCTGAAGAACGATTCGCGTCGGCATTACTACGACTGCGTGGTCAACGCCATCGTCAAGGGCGACGACGTGACCGGAGCGAGCGTGCTGGCGCGCGATATCACCGGGCAGCGGGAGAAAGAACAGCGCTTCACGCAGCTGTTCGAGAGTTTGCAGGAGGGCGTGTACATTAGCGATCCGGAGGGCAAGCTGCTGGAGGTGAATCCGGCGCTGGTGACGATTTTGGGGTACGACAGCAAGGAAGAAGTGCTGAATCTTCGGCCAGAGCAGTTGGGAGTGGAGCCGGGCGGCGAGCCTGCGCTAGGGCGCGGCGGAAGTTCGAGTGGAGCGACGCGGATACGAGAAGTTCGCCTGAAAAGAAAAGACGGTGGCGAGGCAGTGTGCCTCGACACTTCGAATGGTGTGATGGAGGCCGGGCGGGTTGTGCGTTACCAGGGAACGCTGGTGGATGTCACCGAGAAACGCGCGCTCGAGCAGCAGTTGCGGAGACAAGAGGAATTCCGGCGGCATTTGCTGGAAAGTTTTCCGGATCTGATTCTGGTGTTCGACCTGAAGGGAAAATATACGTTTGTGAGCTCGCGCATTGCCGAGTTGCTTGGCTACGGACCAGAGCAACTGCTGGGCAAGAACGTCGACGACCCGGAGAACACGTCCCCGGAGCTGGCGGGACTTTACCGCACGGTCGCGACGGGGCAGAGTGCGTTGACCTCATGCGAGTACGGCTCGCGGCATTACGATGGCAGCTGGCGCACGATGCTGGGGATGGCGAGTCCTCTGCTCGATGCCGATGGCAAACCTGCGGGCGTGATTATCTCGGTCCGCGATGTGACCATGGAGAAAAAGCTGGAGCAACAGATCATCCAGAGCGAGCGGCTGGCGGCGATGGGGCAAATGATCGGCGGCTTTGCGCACGAACTGAATAATCCGCTGACCAGCATTCTGGGAATGGCGGAACTGCTCCAAGAAGGCGAGCAGAGCGAGTCGGCGCGCAAGCAGCTGGGAATTCTGCATAAAGAAGCGCGGCGAGCGGCGGAGATTGTGCAGAACCTGCAATACTTCGCGCGGCCGCCGGCGCCGGGACGCAGCCAGGTGAATCTGAATGAACTGGTGCAGCGCACGGTGCAGATGCAGGCGTATCCGCTGCGCAAAAGCAATATTACGGTTGATTTTCTGCCCGAGCCGGCGATCCCGACGGTTGTGGCCGATCCGAATCAGCTGATGCAGGTGTTTTTGAACCTGCTGCTGAATGCGGAGCAGGCGATTCGCGAGAGCCGCGAGAAAGGTACGATCCGGGTGCGGCTGGAACGCGAGGCTGATTCGGTGTTGGTGGTGTTTCAGGATGATGGTCCGGGAATCCCGGCGGAAAACCTGGCGCACATTTTCGATCCATTTTTTACGACGAAGCGGCCGGGGCGCGGGACGGGCCTAGGATTGAGCATCTGCAAGACGCTGATGCGCGAACACGGCGGAAATATCGAAGTGGCATCGGTGCCGGGTGGTGGGGCGGCGTTTACGATTACGCTGCCGGTGGGCAGTGAGCCAGCGCCCGCGAAATAACTGCAATTAGCGGGGCTTCTATTGGACTTGGTTGCCCCCGCCCTGAAGCTTGTAGGCAGCGTAGATTCTATCTAGCCACTGACGTACTTCATCGTCTTCGGCGACGGCTTGCCTCATTAGGGATGGCGCGAGTCCGAGGAGACGGTCCACGTATTCTTCTAATTTCATATCGTGGAGCTTCAGTTCCTTCGATTTTCCGAGATAGTCGTCGCCAATTCTCTTACCTATATCGGTGGCACCTGGTGAGACGATCTCTATAGTAAGTTCTCTTCCCCGCGCACCAAGCAAAGATCGGATTAGGTCGAGTGGTCTCGCGTCCGTCGGCGGGAATGAGTATCCAGCAATTACCACTCGGCTTGCTTCTTCCAGGGCCTTCACGGCTTGATCCCAGGTGCTCTGGACGGTTGAGCGGTAGGCGTCGTACTTTTTTTGCCGCACCGGCGTGATCAGGACGGGCGACGAGGGTACGCCCCTTGAATCACCTTCCTCAAAGGCCGCCAGGAATTTGGGCGTGAACCTTACGAAAACGTGACCAGGGTCCGGCGCAAGCTGTGCTTCCTTAAAGTACTCCCCGGGAATGTTGGGCGGATAGTAGCAATAGGTCGTCGGCACGTACCCGCCCGTCCACCGATTTTTGTGCGTGGCATACGGCAGCGAAGAGTGCCAATAAAGGAACACCTCGTCGGAGTTCGGAACAGTCGACTGGTACTCCAAGGTTTGAAAGTGCATACCCATGTAAGGGACTAGCCAGTTGCTGGAGCCGTGGAGCTTTAGGAGTTTCCAATTGCTGGCAAATAAGGGCTCTCCTTCCATCGCATCTTTCCAGGTGCCGTCGAGCACGGCGCGGAAATTCAACCCATAGCCCGTATTAGGGTTCCAGCCTCCAGTGCCATAAGGGCTCGATCAAGCAGGGTATCCCAATTGAAGGTGGCAAATGTATCGTTGGGACCGCACAATTCGAGAATGGCACGATACACGGACAATGAGCACCCGTTCTGCGCCTCGTTGAGGACGTTGGCGAAGATGAAGGTCATATTGTTAAAGACCATCGCGTATGAAATGGCCCGTTCAAATTCATCCCCGGTGAGGTGCCGGCCCCGTGCAGACTCCCTTAGCCTCTCAAGTTCCCGTTCGACAGACGTCATGAAGTCTTCGATGTTTTCGCTCCATCTAAATACTTCGTTGGGCGGTACTCCGCGGTAGTGCTCTAGGAAAGAAATAAACGGCCCAACGTTGGCCTGGAATCCCTGCGAGGTCGGCAACTTATGAAATGCCTCGAAGAAGCCGTTGGCCAGGGGGACGGGTACTCCGAATGCGTTGAGGTCGTAGTGATGTGATGCCCCTGCCCCAAAGAGCCAAAATGTCTTGGGTGATTTCGCAAGAATCCGTGCCCTGTCTCGGGGCTTAAGATTCAGCCAGGCGAATCGGAGGAACTCATCATCAATGCCTTGCAGATTGAACTCCGTACATACGTAACTATCGTTCCACCGCCATGGCTACAGCGTTGCCTCCGCCCAGGCAGAGCGCGGCGATTCCGCGGTGGACGTCGCGGCGAATCATTTCGTAGATCAACGTAACGAGCACGCGCGCGCCGCTCGCGCCGATGGGATGGCCGAGGGCGACCGCGCCTCCATTGACGTTGACGCGATTCATGTCGAGGCCGAGTTCGCGGATGACTCCGAGTGCCTGCACGGAGAAGGCTTCGTTCAGCTCGTAGAGGTCGACTTCGTCTTTCTTCCAGCCAGTCTTCTGCCAGATTTTTTGCACGGCGCCGACCGGGGCCATCATCACCCACTTCGGATCGATTCCGCTGGTGGATTGCGCGACGATGCGAACCATGGGTTTCGCGCCAAGCTCTTTTGCGCGGGCGGCGCTGGTAACGACAACGGCGGCGGCTCCGTCGTTGACTCCGGGGGCGTTGCCGGCGGTAACGGTGCCATCTTTTTTGAAAGCGGGTTTGAGCGCGCGCAGAACTTCGATCGTGGTGTCTTCGCGCGGGCTCTCGTCTTTATCGAAGATCGTTGGCAGCTGACCTTTCTTCTTGGCGGGGATTTCTACGGGAACGATCTGGGCTCTAAAGCGGCATTCTTTTTGCGCAGCGACGGCCTTCCGGTGAGAGTTGATCGCGAACTCGTCTTGTTCTTCGCGGGTGATGCCGTATTTTTCGGCGACGTTCTCGCCGGTGAGTCCCATGTGATAGTCGTTATAGATATCCCAGAGACCGTCGTGGACCATGGAGTCGACGAGTTGTCCATTGCCGAGGCGATAGCCCTTGCGGGCGTTAGGCAAAAGATAGGGCGCGTTGGTCATCGACTCCATGCCGCCGGCGACGACGAGGGAACTGTTGCCGGTTTCGATGGCTTGCGCGGCGAGTGCAACGGCTTTCAATCCGGAGCCGCACACCTTGTTGATGGTCATGGCGCCGACTTCGGGCGCGAGTCCTCCGAAGAGCGCTGCCTGGCGTGCCGGATTTTGTCCCAGCCCAGCGGAGACGACGTTACCCATGATGCATTCGTCGACGAGCTTGGGATCGAGGTTCGCGCGCTTGACGGCTTCACGCACCACGATTGCGCCTAACTGTGGAGCGATAAGGTCGCTGAGACTTCCCTGAAATTTTCCGATGGGTGTGCGACAGGCGGAGATGATTACGTTGTCGTTTGCATTGGCCATGAATGCGCTCCCTAAGCGATGCGTTGCCGCAAATTCCTCTTCAATTATAGATGCGCGAAAGCGGAGAAAGTCGTTGGTTGCTGATCGTTGTCTGCTGCGAGGGTTGCCGACGACTAACGACAAACGTCGAATTTCTTTGGCCACTTTTTTCATTCACGAGGCGCTGAGGTGACTTTGGTACAACGTTGCGTGCGCTCGTTTCGTTCATTTTTCTCTTGACTTCATTCCGCGTTGACTCTATACATTCAATCAGTTGCAACAAAACACCGTTGCAAAATTCCATGAAGAATGGAAAGGGAGAATAGATCCATGGCAACGAAGAAGAAAGCAAAGAAGAGCAAGAAGCACTAAGAAAGGCAACAAGGCAACGACAAGGGGACGCGACGAGCGTCCCCAAAGTTTTTTATGGCAGTTCAGATTGTGGAGCGCGGCGGAGCGGGCGAGATGCCCCGTCGCTCCATTTCTAGCTCAAGCGAGTTTTAATTCAAGCGAGACGCCGATTTTTTCTGCGGGGCGGCGACTACCTTCTCTGTCGCCGGACAAAGGTTGCGATACGGACAATACGAGCATTGATACCCCGGCTTCGGCTCGAAATCGCCGCGCGCAATCGCAGCCGCCACTTTTTCCACGCACAATTTTGCTTCCTGCAACTGGGCGTCATTGCGCGTGGTTGAGACGGCCGCATTGTTTTCGAGGTTATAAAAAACGAGCCGATCGGCGCGGCTTCCCCAGACCTCACGGGCGGCGAGCGCATACAGGGAAAGCTGTAGGCTCTCGTCAGCCTCATCCTGTGATTTCGGCTTGCCGGTTTTGTAGTCGATGATGGCAATGTTCTCAGCTCGGGCTTCGCCATCCTTGATGCGATGATCGTTAGCGCGGTCGATCTTAATGCGATCATCCTTAATCCGATCGATGCGATCGATGCGTCCCGCGACCTTTGCCGTTCCCACCTGCAACTCAAAGCGGCGTTCGGTTTCAATCACGTCGGGCATTTCCGCATTGCGCGCACACTCGAAGAACTGGCGCAATTGATCGCTTCCCTGCCGCAAGTACAACTCATACTGATAACGATCGGCGATGCCCGAGGAGGCGAGCGCCGCGCGGAACTGTTCGATCAACTCGTCGTCGGAGATCTCGCGTCGAAAGCGCCGGGCATCGTAGAAAGTGCGCAGCACGCCGTGCATTGCCTCTCCGTAGTGGAGTGACGCCGAGACGTCGCGCGGCAGGTTCCACTCGCGCTCGAGTTTGAATCGCAGAGGACACTGCTTGTAGATTTCGATGGCCGACGCGCTCAGACCGGTACCAAAGTTGGTTGACGGCGGCATAAGCAGCCAGGCAGCGACATTCGATTGTTGCAAGGCGATTCGTTGATCTTCTGCTTCTGCAAACAAAGTGTCTTGCACGGCCGCGGCTGAACGCGTGGTCCAGAACGTTTTGTATGCGGGATGCAGCATGAACTCCCGCAGGAATCTTGTCGGCTTCGGATCTTTTTTGCTGTATCCCTGATGGGCGTAAATGGCGAGGGTGTCTTTGGCGCGCGTCATGGCGACGTAGAAAAGACGGCGCTCTTCTTCTTCGTGCAAAACCTTATCGTCGGCTGCGCCCGATTGGGAGTTGCGCAGCTCCGGCGGAAAAGCGATGAGCGGCTCGTGGTAGGAAATCGGAAAGCAGGTCGAGGTACCGCGAATGATGGCCACATGCTGGAACTCGAGTCCCTTGGCGGCGTGCGCGGTCAAAAGCTGCACGGCGTCATCGGCGCGCCGGGGAAGCGCGATCGATCCCCCCGCTTGCACAAAATAGTCGAGATACTCAAGAAATTCGGACGGACTCCCGGTTTCGGCAATGGCTCTCTCCTGCAAGGCTTCGACGAACTTCAGAAAGGCGATTACGGAATCGGATCGCTGCAGAGCAAAATGCCGGATGACGAGATTGACCGCGTCGCTGGCGCGGATTGGATCGTTCTTTTCGTCTTCTCCCACTTTGCGATGTGTTTCGGCTTTACGAAACGCCTCCGCGATTTTGGCGTGAGCTTCGTCGATGCAAGCAAGCACGGCTGCGCCGTTGGATAATTTGCCCATCACCGCGCGAAAATCGAGTTGCCGCCGCATCGCCCGCATCGCGGCGCGCAATTCATTCGGGTCGATGGAAAACTGAGGAAGTGCGGCCACACGGAACAAGCTGGCAGCATCGTTTGGAGATGCGGCGGCAGTGAGACAAGCCACCACGTCGCGAACGTCGGGCGTATCGAGAACGTCGAGACCTTCGATAGAGAAGGGAATTCCGCGCTCGGCCAATTCGTGGACCAGTTCGTCGCGATGGTTGTGCTGGCGATAGAGCACGGCAAAATCACTCCATCGCGAACGCTGCTCTCTACGCATCTTCTGAATGCGGCGGGCCAGATCGGCAGCCTCGACTTCTTTATCGCGCCAGGTAACGATTTCGACGGGAGGCGCGGACGTGGTTTGCCGTTCCTGGATTGCCTCCTGCTCGCGCTGTGATTCGAGGGGCACGCGCTGGTAGGAAATTGGAGTTTGGGTTGGCGTAGAAATTTTTGCTAACGCTTTTCCGGATTTCTTCTCGAATGTGTTTCCGAATACCGCAGGATTCTCATTCACAATGCCAAAAGCGCAACCGAGGATGGGCGAGAGCGAGCGCCGGTTCTTGCCGAGTGCTACGACCTGCATGGCTGGAAATTTCTTGGCAAACAGCGTGAAGGCCTCGCTCGAAGCGCCGCGGAACTGGTAGATGCCCTGATCGGGATCGCCCACGGCAAAAACATTGCCGGTGGGACCGGCGAGCATCGAGAGGATTTCGACTTGGGCAAAATTTGCGTCCTGGAATTCATCGACCAACACGAAGCGGGCGCGACGGCGCTCCTCTTCGAGCAACGCAGGGGTGCTCTTCAGCAGCCGGTAGGCATTGGTGATCATGTGGCCGAAGGTTCCGAGGTTGTTTTCGCGGAGCATCTCTTCGACGATCGCGAAGACGCGGGCGATTTCCTGGCAGCGGCCGAGAATCTCCGCGTCTTCCATCTCGTCCTGCTTTTTCAACCGAGCAACGCGCGGGAGCGGGTATTCGCCATGCTCCACGCGGGCCACGTATGCGGCGTATTGCTCGGGACCGACAAGCTCGTCGTGGCAGCGACGCATGAAATCGAGCAGACTGTCGAGGAACTGGCCGACATTGGCAGCGCGAACGAAATGCTTGAGACGGAGTTCACGGATGCGTCGCCGCAGGAACACCCACAGATCTTTTTCATCGAGTACGCCGAAACCCGCGCCGCAACGCTGGAGCAGTCCGTTGCACCAGGCGTGAAAGGTACAGGCGCGGAGGTTGTCGCTAGACGTGCCCTTTAATGACGTGCTCTTCAATTCGGACCGGACGCGCGCCAGCATCTCCGCGGCGGAGTTGTCGGTGTAAGTGAGCGCAAGAATTTCGTCGGGCCGGGCGTGGCCTTCCCTGACGAGGTTGGCAACGCGCTGCGTGAGCACAGTCGTTTTCCCGGTGCCTGCTCCGGCGATGACCAGTATGGGGCCATCGAGGTGCGCGATTGCCTGGCGTTGCCGGTCATCAAGGATGATTCGCGGCGCGTGTGTAATAGCTGTGGTCACGGGAGCGTGTTAACGCGAGAATATCAGAGGTGGCCAGGGAAGGTTGTGCAATCGTTGTTATGGAAATCAGCGCATGGCGTCGATCGCGAGCGCGGTGGCCACGATGGCGGCAGTTTCGGAGCGGAGGATGGTGTTACCCAACGAGACGGCGAGCCAGTCTGCTGCGCGGAACCAAGCGAGTTCGTCGACGGTCCATCCGCCCTCGGGGCCGATGGCTAGCGCGACTTCGGCGGGATGCGAGCGCAAAATATCTTGCAGGCGCTGACTGTCATTCGCGCCGGCGAGGGATTCAGCGAACACGATGCGGGTGGCCGGTGCGGGCAGGGCGCTCGCGAGATCTTTCAGCATGAGCGGAGCGGCCACCTCGGGCGTAGCCGGCCTTCGCGACTGTTCGCTCGCCTGACGGACAAGCCGCTGCCAGCGGTCATGGCGCTTCGCGGCGGCATGGGCGAGATGGGCGTCAGTGCGGCGGGCGATGACGGGAATGATGCGAGTGACGCCGAGTTCCGTACATTTTTCGATGGCCCACTCCATGCGATCGAACTTGAAGATGGCCAGGGCGACCGTGATCTTGGCCGTTTGCGTCGCGGATTGGAGCGCCGGCTCATGCCCATCGTTGTCATTCACAGGGTCATCCTCAAGCGCAAACTCAACGCGATCGTCAGAGATGGAAGTGATGGTGCCGCGGCGGATTTCCGTTCCGAGATCGGTTCGGAGTTCGGTTCTATTTACGGCGCGCGGGGTGGCTCCGGTTGCAATGTCGAACTGCTGGCCGATTTTGGCGCGCAGCACGCGAGCGAGATGAGCGGCGTGCTCGCCGACCAAGGCGGCGGTGTTTTCGCTAACTTCGTCGGCGATGAAGCGGCGGCGGGTCATGGAGAAGCAGGTGTCAGGTCTCAGGTGCCAGGAAAACCATTCCGCGTTTTGGATTCGTCGTTCGATGATGGCGACGATCCGATCAACCCTTGATCCGATCAAACCTTGGATTTGAAATCACCTCATATTTCGCTGAAATCCTGCTGGCAGTCGTTGCCATAGGTAAATGAATGCAGCACGAAGTCTTCGCCTTGCGGTTTGAGAGTCAGGAGATGAGATCCGAATTGCGGATTTTTCAGCAGGTAATACATTCGTGGCTCGCTGACATCGATGTAGGATCCCATTGAGTCGAAGCGGACATCGACTCCCGCTTCATCTTTGCTGAGCGGTTTGCCATCCTGCAGCAGGGTGAGACGTACGGGCTTTTTCGGATTTTCGATGCTGAGCACGGCGTAAACCGAGCGGGCATGATAACGAAGCGAGGCCTCGTCCTGCCCGCTTTCGGAGACGATGCCATCTTGCCGGATCAGCCATTTTCCGAGGAGCGCCACTTCGCCGTCAGCGGGCTGAGGCGGCGTGGGGAAATTCACGACATCCCCTTCGTGCAGGGGATCAGAATGTTGCAGGGCGCTGCGGCCAAACCAGATCCCGACATAGGTTTCCTGCGTGGGCACGCCACATTGCGGGGCGAAAGTATCCTCGGGCGGATCGAGCGGGATGTGACCAACCTCGGGATGATCGACGGCCAAGAGCGCCTGGATTTTTTCTTCCATGGCGCGGTTGTGACCTTCGCCCTTTACATTCATGACGATGTCGCCGTTCGAATCGATGAGATAGCGATTGGGCCAAACGTCGGAGTGGTAAGCATTCCAGATGGAGCCCTTCACGTCGGCGACAACCGGCCAGGGCAAACGGAAACGCTGGGCTGCATCGCGCACGTTTTGCACTTTGAAACCCATGGGAAATTCGCCGTAATGGATTCCAACGATGTCGAGACCATAGGGATGGTATTTCGAATACCAGCGTTTAAGCACGCCGAAGTCGCGGATACAGTTGATGCAGGTGTATTCCCAGAAGTCGATGACAAGAACATGCCCACGGTAGCCTTTGGTGGAATGAGGAACCTTGGCTCCGGCGGAGCCGGTATCGATCCATACGGCATCGGAGGCGAAGTTGGGCGCCTTGTGATCTTGAGTATCTGCCGCCAGCGCGGAGCCGACCAACAGGAGTATTAGAATCGCTTTGCACACGGTCGATGCACTTTCCCTTTCCGCGAACTTCTCCTGCGAGCTTTGGTGCGAAGTATCGTTTGCCGACCCATCGCCCGTCGTCCGTCGTCCACCCTAGACAAACATGTCTTTCACACGGCCCAACAGCGAGCGATGCTGCGGCTTGTTTTCTATGGGAGAAAGTTCTGCAAGTTCAGCCAGCAGTTCGCGCTGGCGCTTGTTGAGCTTGCCGGGAGTTTGGATTCGCACCTCGATGTAAAGATCGCCCTTGCCGTGGCTGTTGAGCACCGGGACTCCCTTGTTGCGGATGCGAAACGAAGTGCCGGATTGTGTTCCCTCGGGAACTTTGAGCCGATGTTCGCCTTCCAATGTCGGAACGAGGATTTCCGTTCCGAGCGCAGCTTGCGGGAACGAAATCGGAACTACGCAATGCAGGTCATTGCCCTCGCGCTCGAAGAAGGCGTGCTCTTTGACGTGCAGGACAACATATAAGTCGCCGGGCGGACCACCGAACGCGCCGGCTTCGCCGAAGCCGCTGAAGCGGATGCGAGTGCCATTCTCGACGCCGGCGGGGACTTTGGCCTCAACCATGCGATCACGCACCAAGCGGCCCTCGCCTTTGCACTTCGGGCAGGGATCGGTGATCACAGTGCCGGCGCCCTGACAGGTGGGGCAGGTTCGAGCGATGCTGAAGAACCCTTGCTGATAGCGGACCTGGCCGCGCCCGTTACAAGCACGGCACGCGGCGGGCGCTTTACCCGGCGCAGCGCCGTTGCCGCGGCAGGCATCGCAGGCTTCATGCCGGCGGACGCTGACTTGCTTTTCAGTACCGAATACAGCTTCCTCGAAGTCGAGCTGCAAGTCTTCGCGCAGATCGGCTCCGCGCTGGGCGCGGCTGCGGCGACGCCCGCCCTGTCCGAATAAATCGCCGAAGCCGAAGATGTCGCCAAAAATATCGCCGAAATCCTGGAATATGGCGGGATCAAATCCCCCTGAACCCGCGCTTGCGCCGCCCACGCCGGCGTGGCCGAAGCGGTCATATAACGATCGCTTCTCGCTGTCGGCCAGGATGGCGTAGGCCTCGGTGATCTCTTTGAATTTTTCTTCCGCGTCAGGATTGTTGGGATTGCGGTCGGGATGGTAGGTCATCGCGAGCTTGCGGTATGCGCTTTTGATTTCGATGTCGGTGGCAGTGCGGGTAACTCCTAGCATCTCGTAAAAATCGCGTTTTGTGTTGGCGGCCAGAAACTCCCCACTTTCTTCAGTCAGTCAGCTTCAGTTCACGTCATCGGTGCAAGTTGGCTGATGCGTGAATCGGCTGGGCAAATCGCGAATCGCGTTATCCGCGGTGGTTGCGAGCTACGCGCACCATGGCGGGACGTAGCAGCCGCTCTTTGTACTTGTAGCCGCGTTGCAGCTCTTCGAGCACATGATGATCGGGCACGTCGGTGGTATCGACCATCTCAATCGCTTCGTGCACGCGCGGATCGAAAGCCTGTCCCACGGAAGAAATCGGCCGCACTCCGATTTTCTGGAGTGCGTCGAGGAACTGGCGATAGATCAGCTCAACACCATCGCGAAATTCGCTGGAGTCGCCGCCGGTTTTCAGCGCGCGCTCGAAACTATCGAGCACCGGCAGAAAAGTCTTGATGACGTCAGCGGCAGCGAACTCGCGGAAATCCTGCTGCTCACGCGCGGCCCGCTTGCGGGCATTGTCGAATTCCGCCTGCAGACGCGCGAGGCGATCGAGCAGCGCGTCGCGTTCGAGTTTGAGTTTTTCCGCTTCCGGCACCGCGCCGGCCTCGGCCGGTTTGGCCCCGACGCTGCCGGGCGCCGCGCCTTCGTCATATTCCGCCGCCGGAAGCTCGCGGTCCAGATCCTCGGGCTTAAGATTTTCGCTCTTCAATGCAACGTTTCCTTCGGTTTTTCCGTTTCCTTTACTCATTTTCTTTACCCGCGTTCCTACCCATGCCGCGTGTTTACTCCGATTCATTCAAAAGTTTGTCAAACAGCCGCGCAATGTAGGACACAGCCGACATGGTGTGCTGATAATCCATTCGCGTCGGGCCGATGACGGCGAGCGAACCCATGACTTCACCGCCGACGCGGGCGGGCGCGCCGATGAGGACGAAATTCTGCAACGACGAAGACGGCAGCGCCTCGTCTAGCCCGATCACCACACGCACCGCCTCCTGGCGCGTGTCGAGATAAGCGCCGAGCAGCTTCACGACTTTTTCCTTTTCCTCGAGCGTGCGCAGCATATCCTGCAACCGCTGCCAGTCTTCCTGTCCGGCCACGCTGCTGCCAACCAGGTTCGCCGCGCCCTCCACGAACACCGACTGCTTCTCGTCATGCGATGCGAGCGCGCCCTGCTGGTAGAGCCGCTCAATCGACTTCATCAGCCGGTCATACTCGCTGCGCTCCTGTTCGAGCCGCCGGGCGATTTCAGCGCGCAGGTCGGCCATAGTCCAGCCGCGAAAATTTTCATTAATGTAACGCGCGGCCAGATCGAGATCGGATTGCGAAATATCCAGGCGCAGCACCCGGTCGCGCACCACTCCCGAACGCGTGACCACCACAGCCAAGACCTTCTGGTCAGCGAGGCGGGAAAAATAAACATGTTCCAGCGCGTTCTGAGATCCGCTTGTGGCGACCGTGACGCCGACACTGTGCGAGATGAGCGAAAGCACGTGCGAAGTCCGCTCCATGAACTCCTGCACGTCGCTCACGCCGGTCAGGGTGTCCTGAATAATACTTTGATTCTCGCGCGAGAGGTGCGCCTCGCCGCTCAGTTGCTCGACGTAGTAGCGATAAGCCTCAGCCGTGGGAACGCGGCCCGCAGAGGCGTGCGGCTGCTCCAGATAGCCGGCATCGGCGAGGTCGGCCATGACGTTGCGAATGGTGGCGGCACTCAGTCCTTCGCGGCTGGATCGCGCAAGCGTGCGCGAACCGACCGGTTCTCCGCTGGCGATAAATGTTTCGACGATGGCGGTCAGGATCTCGCGTTCCCGTCCGCCGGCAGGCCCTGCTGGCATATCAAACCTGAATCTGGAGCTGGATCGCTCCCTAAATACTTTAGATGCAGTGGCTTAGAATAAGATTCCGACGCCGCTTATTGGAATTTTAGGGAGGGTTGACGAGGGTGTCAAGGAAAGCGATGTGGCTGGCGGGTAGTGGGTCTTTATGATTTCCACAGAGCGCTCAAGGGCGGATAAAAAATGCCGCTGTAAAGACGACGAGGTTCATCAATGGGAACAGGGTAGCCACCGGAGTCTTCTTCCTGAAGACCCAGACCGCGACCACGGATAGCGGGTAACTCCAAATAGCGCCGGCTCCAATGTAGATCGACAACGTGTGCGGACCATCGAACATCATTGCCATGAGTGGAGCTACGACAAACCAAGGCAACAACAGTATCAACCACGCGATGGAGAGGTATTCCCCTTGCTTTTACATCAACAAGCCGCGTGAGGCAGTCTCACTATCCAACCTTCTCTCCGAGCGCCTTCAGATTCTCTCCAAATGCTTTTAGGATAAGCTCCGTGTCAACCCGCTTGGCAGCGGACAAGGGCCTCTTTCAACGGAGCGCACAGCTCCTCGTGCCTCGGATTAAGGATCGGCGAATCACACTGACCCACCACCGAGGGCTAGCGTTAATTAATCGGCGATCATTGAGGTAGCAGGCCGTAGACATCAAGTTCGCTGGCCGTGGGGACGAAGACCTTTCCGCCGGCAATGGTGGGCGACGTGAATTTCAAAGCTACACCTGCCGTGTCGCGCGTCGGGTTCTGCGTGCTGTCATAAATTTCACTCGCGACATTGGCTGCGTTGTATGCCCGCAACACGGCCGGCCCACCGGATGGGAAGTTCGAGTTATCGATCTCCCAGATAATTGCGTTTGACGTGCCATTGGCTGACAGCGAAGCCGTTGCGCCATAGGTAGTCAACTCATAGTTGCCCG
>JASHOU010000152.1 GCA_030038475.1 Terriglobales bacterium
GAGAGACTTGCACAGGCTTCCTAACGAATAGTTTTCGTTGAATAACGCCCATGCAAGCGTGCGCAAATCGAGAACGCGGCAAACGATGCGCGTCTTCCTTCCCACTTTGTACAGCGGCCATTCTTTGGGACGTAACGGCTTAGTCAGGCTGAAAAACGCAGCCTTCGAATCCTTGGACGTAACGCGAATGCAGGGTCGCTCTGGGTTTGGTTCCAGCGCGCCGGTCTTGCGGGAAATCCTTTGAGACAGAATCAAGGTCCATGCCCGATTGCGCGAGGGCCTGCGTCCAATCGAGAGTCTCGAAACGTCCCACGGCGCATTGAAAGCGACAATAAGGGAGCGCGTGCGGATGGCATTAAAAAACACCTTCTCAATGAAATCAGCCCTGGTGTAAACATGCAGCCGTTCGTCATATTCATCGCTAATCACCTCGGACGGTGTATTGCGCTTAAATAACCGAATGATATTCGCACAAACAGAATCCGAATCATCGGAATGTACGATCCCTTCCTCTACACACTCGTAAACGGTTCCCCGCAATCGGCATACGCGGTAAAACCCAAATAGCAAAGCTTGCTGTTGTGGGTCCAGCGTCGTTTCCGTGTCAAATACCAGTGCGTATTCTGGCCACTTTGGTTCCTTGTAATTGCTGGTTGGTTGTTTCTTAGGATTTGTTTCAATTACATGACTGCGAAAAAACGCGTCCTTTGCCAGCGGGCCACGAGGTTCGCAGAAATTCATAGGTTCCGATCTTCGGATTCTTCTTCTAGCATATTTCCCCATCGCCACATTGCTTCTGCAAGTTTCTTCATGAATACCGAAACCGACTTCAATACTCGCGCTACGCGTTTTATTCTGTCGCGCTCGAACACCATGCTGATGTCCGCATCTCGCCGCGCTTCCGTCAGTTCGTCATGATGTTTCTGACAAATGTCGGGGAACGTCAGAGCAAAATCGTGATTTCTCCCCGCAGAATGCTCCACCTCAGGGCAAAAGACGCATCGCACTTCGGGCGGGTGCGCAACCCGTTTCTGTTTTCGAAGCGCTGTCTTGAGTGGATGGACAATCTTCACACGGTGTCCTTTAAAGAGGCATAAAGATTGTCGAGTTGCAGCAATCCGGCATCGCGCAACGCTTGCAATGTGCGTGTTGCGGTTACTAATTCATAGCCACCAATTGATTTCCCGTGAAATGAAGCTAATTCGTAGGCTTTTTCAGTACGCGCCCAGCGTGTCAGGCTGACAAGATAAAAGGACGCTAATTGGGCCTCTCGGTATCCGCGCGCGAAAACGGTGACCGGCCCGTGTGGACCCGGCAGCCGCAAGACACGCACATACGGGTCGTTTTTCCTGGCTGTCCATTTGCCGCTCTTAGACCGGAACAGCGCTTTCGGGAGGTATTTCTTTACCGTGGACGGAGTGGTGCCTTCCTCGCGAGACGCGGCATTCAGCGAGCCGCCATTGTGCATCCTCGCAATGACGTGAAAACCGCGCTTTTGCGCTTCGAATTCGCGATCAGAAGTCGGCCTAATTGCGCGGAACGCGGCGCGCCTTGGGCCTTTTCTTTGAAGGCATGGCTTACCCCGCGTCTCCGTCCGTAAGTTTTTGCAGCATGTATATCCCCTTTTTGCCCTTGCAATACTATGCCGAAGATGCACATAATATATGTGCATGTTTGATGAGATAATGACCACATTTTATTTTGCCGTAGATATAGATTTTGCCCTTTAATTATGACTGCTGGTAGACCCAAAACGGCGAACCCTTGGGAACTGTACGTTCTGTCCGAGCAACTTTATGCGGACTTTCGGCGACTTGCCGAAGGAAGGCAGAGGATATTCCGCGACAGACGGGAGTATGAGCGATTGATTGCCAATCCAAAGGGGATTATCGAATACAGCCCCCAGGAAGCGGCAAGGGTGGAGGAAATTGTCGAAGAGGAAATCCGAAGCGGTCAATTAGATCGGGCTGAGAAACAAAATCGGATCAGCGCAATAAGGCGCGAAGAGTCCCGTGGCATTGTGCAACTCCATGCGGAAGAAGATTCCACAAAACTAATAGAGGTTCGTGGCGAACCCGATGTAATCAAAACACTGTTATCACCCGAGACTACACCTCAACAAATCCGAGACCTATGCCGGGATGCGTTCATGACCATCGACATGACTCTCGGGTCTGACACGCACGAAGTGGAAGTTCCAGCTTGGCCAATCAATGCGGGCAGCGTCCTCCCTGGCTATCTGTCCGAACATGCCGAAGTGTTTATCGAAGCCAAAACCGACCGCCGATTCCCAAGTTGCGACATCGCAGATCGTCCAACCAATCTTTGGAAACAACTGTGGTTCTTGTCACGCGCTCTCGCTGGTGCCGTCTTCGGCATTCGCACCAGAACTGCGATTAACCTCGTGGGAGCAACAAGGCCGGAAAGTCTTTTTCAATTCTCCCGATACGGCAAAACAAAACGCAAGTCGAGCAAAAAACGGAAATCGACATGAACACGCCCGCGGAACCTGGGCATCTGGCTTCGCCCCGGTGCGGTGTTATAACTCTCTCCGGTTATGGCATTCGGATCAGCATGAACCAGGGACATCTCGTTGTCGAGGACGGGACGGGAGTGGACTGTTGTGGTTATCGCCTCCCGCGCGTCGGACATGGATTGAAACGACTTGTCGTGATTGGTTCGGATGGAATGGTATCCCTTGCCGCCCTTCGGTGGTTGGCGGATCAGAAAGCCGCTTTTGTCATGCTTGAGCGTGATGGCTCGGTCCTGGTTTCCACTGGCCCCGTTCGCCCCTCAGATGCCAGACTTCGCCGCGCTCAATCGCTGGCAGGTCAATCGGGAGTCGCTCTACGGATCGCACGCGAGCTCATTGGTAAGAAGCTTCTGGGGCAAGAGCGTGTTGCACGTCACAAGCTACTGGTGACTGACACTGCCGACGTAATTGCCCGCTACCGCGATGGACTGCCAA
This sequence comes from Terriglobales bacterium, assembly GCA_030038475.1. GTDB lineage: Bacteria > Acidobacteriota > Terriglobia > Terriglobales > Acidobacteriaceae > Acidiflorens. The sequence continues at coordinate 2,969 of JASHOU010000152.1, forward strand.
ATGCCGATTCTTCAGAAAGCATCCGCCTGATCGAATCACGGGCCGCCGGCGCTTACTGGGCCGCTTGGCGCACGCTGCCCATCAATTTTCCAAGAAAAGACGTGTTTAGGACTCCCGATCATTGGCGCGTGTTTGGCGCGCGTGTTTCGCCTTTAACCGGGTCGCCTCGCCTTGCGGTAAATCCACCCAACGCGATCCTGAACTACCTCTACGCGATTCTTGAATCCGAGTCGCGGCTAGCGGCTTCCTCTCTCGGCCTCGATCCCGGTATCGGCGTTTTGCACGTGGACACTGAGGCCCGCGACAGCTTGGCTTGTGACCTGATGGAAGCAGTGCGCCCCGACGTGGACGCCTTTCTACTGGATTGGATTACGCGCGAAACACTAAAGCGGGAATGGTTTTTCGAGCAACGAAATGGCAACTGCCGGTTGATGGCGTCGCTTGCGGTCCGGCTTGCTGAAACCGCTCCGGTTTGGGGCCGGGCGGTCGCACCTATTGCCGAGTGGGTAGCACAGATTCTCTGGACTAGGGCCCGTAAGCGCACTAGAAGCGACGGCACGTTACCGACCCCGCTTACGCAGCGGCGGAGAAGCGAAGGTAGAGGGAACGAATTCATCCCGGATACCAAGCCCGCGCTTTATCCCAAGAAGGTCTGCCCTGGATGTGGAGCCACAACCGGCGGTCGGAAGCTTTGTGCGAGTTGTGGCCTAGAAGTACGGAAGGAAAAACTTACTGAGCTGGCAAAAATCGGTCGCGTAGTTGCGCTAAGTCAGACATCCCAACAAAAACGCACGGAAACTCAAAAGCGACACCGAGCGGCGCAGCTTGCGTGGCGGTCCTCCGACAAACCTAGTTGGCTCAATGAAGGCGCGTACCTCCGAGAGGTTCATCCCAAGCTCGCAGCGGTTCCGATAGCGACCGTTGCTTCAGCACTCGAAGTCTCTGTGCCTTATGCCGCTGACATCCGCAAGGGCCGACGACGCCCGCATCAGAGACATTGGCTGGCTTTGGCAGAATTGGTAAACATAATTTCAGAAGCACAATTGAAATAGAATCAGAAGCATGGAAATTCCTGAGACTCCCAAAACCGTCGAGAAACTCGATCTCATGTTGAGGTTACGTGACTATTCGACTGGCAAAGCAAGTTGGAGGGGACCTAAAGCGCGTATAGGCGTCGATGAGCGGCAAGCCTGCAGAACGTTGCATGTCGGGATAGTACAACTGATAAACAACGTCTTGGCTCCGTTACTCGACAGAATAACGTCGCGAGAGATGGAGCAATTTACCCTGCATGACCGGATACATGGCAGGAAAGTTGCACATCTGATGTGGATCATTTTAAGCGAGGAGGCCCGGAATAGACTTACGCCACCCGAGATAGGAATGCTCGTTGTAGCCGCTCATTTACATGACTTGGGTATGGGGTTGAGCAATGCAGAGCGAGCAAGACGGCTGGACCCATCGTCGGACTTATGGCAATGGTTGGAAATTGACCCGAGTGTGCAGGCTGGGTTCGAGCGTCTGAAACAAGAGATACGAAGAGAGCGCTCGACGAAAAGTAACAAATTACGAGCAGCTCAGCAGCTCCTTCAGGCGGAGGAGGTCTTGCTTTGCAAGGATACTCGTGAGCGTCACGCGACGCGAAAGAGGTATGAAGAGCTGCTCGACGAGCTGCGATCCTTTCATCAACGGTCTCCCGAAAGTATTCCGGACATTGATTCTTTACTGGCATACGATGGCGTTTCCTATCGGGATAGGCTAGTGGACGTCTGTATCAGCCACAATGAACAAGCTGACGTTCTTGTCGAGCCCGACGAGAACAACCCAGCTAAGCCTCGATTTGCGAGGAGTTCTCCAGTGGGAAGTTGCAACGTCGACTTGCAGATGATTGCCGCCTCATTGAGGCTAGCTGACATACTTGACTTTGACCGAGAGCGGACTCCTTCGGTTCTTTTCTTTTATTTGTTGCCTACAGACCAGCCGGTGGAAGAAAACAGATCACTCCTGGAATGGGGAAAACACTTGTCTATCTCAAACTGGCAGATAAAGAAAGAAGAGATCGTCTTCCGGGGGACGTGTACTGACCATGTGATTCACCATGCAATCGTGCAGTTCTGTAAGGACATTCAACGTGAAATAAGGGCAACGCGAGCGACGTTCGATCCGTTGCAGGAGGGTCATTGGCCTTTCAGACTGCCATCAACGGTGACAGCCGAGATTGAGGAGCAAGGGTATAGATATATTCCGTACCAGTTCGAACTCGAGGACGACCGGGTTTATAAGCTCCTGATGGGTGGTGCGATCTATCGTGACCGATTGATGGCGCTGCGCGAACTGCTGCAAAATGCAGTTGACGCTTGTAGATTGCGAGACGCCTTGGCACACCTCTACGATAACGCCAAGCCGGAAACGACGGACCGAATTACGGTAGTCTACGAAGAACCACTCCAAAAACATCTTAGGCCCACCTTGACCATTACCGATACGGGGACGGGAATGGATGCGTGGCTTCTTGAGCAATGTTTCCTAAAGGTTGGGCGCTCCTACTACCACACATCGGAATTTGCCAATCTACGCGTCCAGATGAGAAAGGCGGGCCTAGATTTTGCACCTGTTTCCGACTTCGGAATCGGTTTCTTGTCCTGTTTTCTGTTAGCCAAGAGATTATGGGTCGAGACAGCGCTGTGGGAATCTCCTAGTGGAGATACAAGAAGGCGAATACTAGAGATTGACGGGCCTACCCGGCTGATCAAGCTTCAGGAATTCGCAAACCAAGGCCCAGGG
>JASHOU010000153.1 GCA_030038475.1 Terriglobales bacterium
GCGCGAGCAGTCTTGCCAATTCGCGATCGGGTCCGGCAATTTCGCTGCGCGCATCCACGACCATGACAATGGCCGCAGCTTCTTCGAGCGCAACCTTGGCTTGGCGAAAAATTTCGGACGGGATGAAGTCTCTGTCTTCGGGAATAATGCCACCGGTATCGACGACGCGGAACTCACGTCCGCGCCATTCGGCTTCGCCGTAGAGCCGGTCGCGCGTAATGCCGGGCTCGTCGCCGACAATGGCTCGTCGCGAGCCGGTCAGGCGGTTGAAGAGCGTAGATTTGCCGACGTTGGGGGGTCCGACAATAGCGATTGTTGAGGTATGGGGCATTTCGGGGTTCTTGACAAGTTCAAAATTTAGTACTAATTTAGATAATGAAAGGACTTCTTATGAATATACGCGTCGCAGATGAAGCGTGGCTGGCGACGGCGCTCTTGCACCGCGAGCATCCTCAGGCAAAAGACTTTGGCCTGGAGGAAATTCGCGAGCGCGCCGTAAAGGAGTTTCACGACCGCAGACCAGGGGTTTGGCAACATATTGTCAGCCACTGCGTAGCGTCGAACCCGCCCAATCCCGCCCAGTATCGCATGCTCCACAGCAGCGGGCGGGGCCGGCGACGATTGTATCGTGAGGGGGATCCACTACATCCGCAGCGAAAGGGCAAAGTCTATCCCGAAAGGCGAGACCTGCCTGAGCGCTACCATCCGCTCATTGACTGGTATCTAGCGGAGTACAGCGTACCAGAAGGAGGCCGCAAAGGATCGAGCAGGCCGGCGGCGCTGCTCGCTTTCGTGGGACTGATCCCGGCCTACGACCTGCAAAAGATGTCAGAGGCGATCTCATCGGGCTGCGAGCGGGTGGATGCCGGTGAATGGTAAATGGCTGGTGGACACCAATGTAGTGATCGCGCTATTCGCCGGTGAGCCAGCCGCGGTTGAAAGGGTGCAGAGAGCGTCGGCGGTTTATTTGTGCGTTCCGGTGCTCGGAGAGTTGCGCTATGGCGCGGAGGCCTCGGCTCGCGTCGCCGGCAATTTGGCGCGACTGGATCAATTTGCGCGCGCACTGATTGTTTTGCCTTGTGACGACGCGACGGCCAAGTCGTATGCGGAGGTTAAGTTCGGTCTGAGGAAGAAAGGGCGCCCGATCCCCGAAAACGACGTCTGGATTGCTGCGATCGCGCGCCAGCATGGACTCGCTTTACTTACTCGGGATGGTCATTTTCACGAGGTCGATGGACTAGAGGTAGAACTGGTGTAGGCGTGCGAAAGGAGGCATCAATGAAGAAGTATGAGCCGCTTCAGAATTACTTAGGGAGTGCTGGCGCCTGCCAGATGACTTTCGAAGAAATTGAATCAGTGTTAGGGACCGCACTTCCAGCGACCGCGAGGAATCGCGGCCAATGGTGGGCGAACGAAGCCAGCCAAGACAGCAGACATGTCCAATGCAAAGCCTGGCTGGCGGCCGGCTTGAAAGTCGTCGGCATCGATTTGATAAGGGAAACGGTGCAGTTCGCCTGAGCCAGGAGGCCTTCTCCGCATAGAAGCGGGTATCATGAGGGTCTGTGGCCTCCTCATATCATCCCGTAACGCCCGCGGAAGCTCGGTCGCCGGGATTTTCGCTCTACCAGTTCTTCGCGCCGGGAGGGTTGCTCTCGAAAACGCATCCCACTTACGAATTCCGGCGCGGACAATTGCAGATGGCGCAGGCGGTCGAAGAGGCGCTCGACGAAAAACGTCACCTGATCGTCGAAGCGGGCACCGGTACCGGCAAAACTCTGGCGTATTTGCTTCCTGTGATCCGTTCGGGCAAGCGCGTCATCATCTCCACGGGAACGAAGAATCTGCAGGAGCAGCTTTTTTTCAAAGATGTGCCCGCGCTTGAACAGGCCTTGTATCCGGACGGCGATCGCAGGCTAAGCGTCTGCTACATGAAGGGCCGCAACAATTATCTGTGCCGCAAAAAGCTCATCGATCTCACCAACCAGCCGGTGCTCAGCGGACTGGAAGAGATTGAACACTACCGCGCCATCGCCGCCTGGGAGAAAACGACACAGACCGGTGATCGCGCCGAACTCGCCGAATTGCCCGAGGCGAGCGCGCTTTGGCCCAAGCTCGACGCGCGCGCCGATACCTGCCTCGGTCAAAAGTGCAAGGAATACGACCGGTGCTTCATCACCGAGATGCGGCGGCGAGCGGCCGAGAGTGACATCATCATCGTCAATCATCATCTGTTTTTCGCCGACGTTTCCGTCAAGCTCGAGGCCGATGGCGCGCCCGACGCTGGCGTGCTTCCCGACTGTGGCGCGGTCATTTTCGATGAAGCGCACGAACTTGAGGAAGTTGCAGGCAACTACTTTGGCATTTCGGTCAGCAATCTGCGCATTGAGGAGTTGGCCCGCGATGTCGAGCATCTGCTGCAGCGCGAGAAACTCTACACGGCACAACTGTCGAGCGCGATCCAGTCGGTGCGCGACCGTTCGCAACTTTTCTTTTCGCTGCTGCCAGCTCGCGAAGGCCGGTTTGCCTTCGAGTCGCGGCGCGAGTTTCTGGAAGAAAACGGCGAAGAATTTTTGGCGCTGAACCAGTCCCTGTATCGGCTGGGCGCGGAGTTGGAGCAGTTGCGGCAAAAACCGGAAGAAGTGTTTTCGCTGGCGCGGCGGGCGCAGGAGTTGCAGGTGCAGCTTCGCTTCGTGATGGAAAACGAAGACCCGAACACAGTCTTCTGGATCGAGCGGCGCGGCTCCCATGGCGCGGCTGGACGCGCTCGCCGCAAGGCATCTTCCTTTCGGGAGGAAGAACACGCGGCTGGAAGAATGAATGTGTTTCTTCAGGCGACGCCGATCGAGGTCGGCCAGATTCTGCGCGAGTGCCTGTGGTCGAAGCTGGAGACGGCGGTCTTAACATCGGCTACTCTCGCCGTGGGCGGCGCGTTCGGCTACATTCGCGGGCGGCTCGGCCTTGACCACGCGCGCGAATCGGTCATCCCATCCCACTTCGATTACGAAAATCAGGCGATTCTTTACGTTCCGCCCGATCTTCCCGATCCGCGCACGCCGCAGTTTGCCGGTGAGGCGGCCGATGTGATCCGGCGACTGCTGGAGATTACCCGCGGGCGCGCGTTCGTGCTCTTCACCAGCTACGCGCAGATGAACGAAATCTACGAACGCCTGC
>JASHOU010000154.1 GCA_030038475.1 Terriglobales bacterium
TGCTGTGTACCGCTCCGCGCAGCACGGCTTTCGCCGCGCGAAGTAAGTCAGCTGACGCCGTAATAATGACCGGATCCTTGCCGCCCAGCTCCAGAATCGCCGGAATAAAGCGCCTTGCACATGCCTCTGCTACCTTGCGCCCATTCGGCACGCTGCCGGTGAAGTTGATGATGTCGGAATTTTCGACAATCGCCTCACCCGTTTGCCCGTCGCCGACCACATACGTCAGCACCTCTGCCAACTCCGGCACATCTCGGATTGTTTCCATCATCGGCTCGACAAACCGCGGCGTAACTTCACTCGGCTTCACGATGACCGCGCAGCCTGCGAACAACGGTGAAATGGCGTGCAAAGTCGACAGCATCAACGGAGCGTTCCACGGTCCGATGATTCCCGCAAGAGGATACGGGCGCAGATTGGTGTCGTACTTGATGTGCGGAGTTCTCGGCGCGACGCCCGACCGCCTCCCCTGCTCGAAAATTATCGGCGCTATCGAGCAATGCCGCCGGATGCTTCCGATCACCATGTCTGGAGCCACTTGAGAGATTTGTCCGCCGCCGGTGTCGATCGAGTCCGCAGCGATCAGTGCTGCCTTGTGAGCCTGAAGGCGATCCGCCCAGCGCGCCAACACCTCGATACGGTGGGCAACTGACGCTCGCCCCCATGACTCCTGCGCGCGGCGCAACTTCGTGCAAATCGCGGAGATTTCTTCGGCCGATGCAGGCGTGATGTGCAGGTCGACCTCACCCGAGCGCGGATTGCGGACGGGGAGGTGAGCCCGGGAAGCAGGTTCGTGAGTAATCGCCGGAGTCATCCCAGCGCCACCCTGAGGCTACTCGAGTTCACTGCAGTCTTTGCAGACGCATTCGAATCAGCCAATGTTCGCCGTCCCGATTCGCCTCGCAGGACCGGGCTTCTATCAGGCCAGTGCGTGGGTCTACCGCTATGACCTCGAAGCGCGTGCTCTCGGCTTCCGGCTCTACCGCAGTTAGTTCCAGAATCTCGCCGACGCGAAATAATCCGGCATCCATGATCTGGGCGAGTCTACTACGAATATGTTGCTTTATAAACGCCACCTCAATACGACTCGAGTCGAAACTCCGCCCGCTCGGCGGCCTTCGCTAACGTCAAGTTGTTGCGCTCCGAATGGACTTTGTGGTATCGAATTGCGGCTCGATGGAGACGTCGTCCCTGACCATGGCACTTGCCGCTCTTCGTTCTTAATTTGTCAGCTTAGGAGGCTCTTCGATGGCGACTGCGAATGCCGGGGCCATGGATCAAGCACAACCCGTTGCCGTGTTTAACCGCTGGTTGATTCCGGTGGCAGCGGTGGCGGTTCACATCTGCATCGGCTCGGTGTACGCGTGGAGCACTTTCAACCGTCCGATTCACGCGGAATTTCCCAATTCGCCCTGGTGGTTCAGTCCTCCGTATACAACCTTCACGACGGCGCTCGTTCTCCTCGGTCTGAGCGCCGCTTTCATGGGCCCTTGGGTCGAACGCCGCGGACCGCGCGTCGCCGCCACAGCCGCCGCGATCTTCTTCAGTTGCGGACTGGTAATCGGCGGAATCGGAATGGCGCTCCACCAGTCGGTTCTTGTCTGGATCGGGATGGGCTTGATCGGCGGCATCGGCTGCGGCCTGGGTTACATCTCTCCCGTCAGCACGCTCGTGAAATGGTTTCCCGATCGCCGCGGCATGGCCACCGGATTTGCAATCATGGGTTTCGGCGGCGGCGCGTTTCTCGCAGGCTACCTGAATCCCTACTTGATGGCCCGTGTGAGCGTCTCGAAGACGCTGATGCTCCTCGGCGTCGCCTATTTCATCATCATGATGATCGGCGCGCGAATCATCCGGCGCCCGCCCGCGGATTACAAGCCCGCGCACTGGCACGGCCCGGCAAAAGAAAATCCGATGATCAGCACGCGCAGCGTGAGCCGCAACTACGCGCTGGGCACCGTGCAGTTCTATCTGATCTGGGGAATTCTCTTCATCAACGTGACGGCCGGAATCGGAATTCTCTCGCAGGCCTCGCCGATGTTTCAGGATCTCTTCCGCAAGACTGCGCTCGAAGCGGGTCTATTCGTGTCGCTGATCAGCGTATTCAACGCGTGCGGCCGGATTTTCTGGGCCTCGCTTTCGGATTTCATCGGGCGACGGACGACGTACATCACGTTCTTCGTCGTTCAGTTTTTCCTCTTCTTGCTGATTCCGAGAGTCGCAGCCGCCGGCAATATCGTTCTGTTTGAGGCGGCGGCGTTCACCGTCTTCACGATGTACGGCGGCGGCTTTGCGACTGTTCCCGCCTTCTTGGCGGACATTTTCGGGGAAGAAAACGTGGGCGCGATTCACGGTTCACTGCTCACTGCATGGAGCGCCGCGGCTGTGGTCGGGCCCGTCATCATCACGCAACTGTCTGAACGCGCTAAGGCGGTCCTGGCACCGGGTGAGAGCCACGTGCACGTCTACGACCAACCGCTGCGAGTGCTCGCTTACATGCTCGTCGTGGGCTTCATTCTGACGCTGCTCGTGCGGCCTCTGAAGCACTCTGAGAGAACGTAAGTGAGACAGATCAGGGTCATTGAGCATATCTCGCTGGACGGTGTGATTCAGGGCCCTGGCGGGCCAGAAGAAGATCGGGGTGGCGGCTTCGCGTACGGCGGATGGGCGGCGCCGCATTCCGGCCCCGCCGGGGGCGAGGCCATCGTGGCGGCTCACGGCGACGATTTCGATCTGCTGTTGGGCCGCCGTGTCTACGATATCTGGAGCGCCTTTTGGCCAAACGCCCCGAAAAGCCCGATGGCAGACGCGATAAATGGAGCGACGAAGTACGTCGCTACTCACAGGCCGGACAGTCTTGCATGGGGGCCGGCCGAGAGCCTTGGACCGAACATCGTCGAGGGCGTTCGCCGCATAAAGGCAATGGACGGACCGCACCTAATCGTCTGGGGCAGCTCGACACTGACACCGATGCTGCTCGAGCACGAGCTCGCGGAGGAGATCTTGCTGCTCGTCTTTCCAGTTCTGTTAGGCGCTGGCAAGCGTTTCTTTTCCGAGGGAACCCCGCCCCATGAACTCGCGCTCGTCAGTACGAGGGCTCTGTCCTCGGGCGTCATCATCAGCACCTACCGGCCCAGCGGACCTTTGCGGACAGGCACGATGGGCGAATAGCGGTACCCTCAACTCCTGATTAACGCGCTAACCATCCATGTCGGTACTGGTAGCGACACTTCCGCTTTGCCAACGAATCAGGACTTGGCCGAGAGAACATCGATGGAGGCTATCGAGCCTCGGTGGTTTGGCATTCCTTGCGCTGTTGAAATTCGTTGATTAACGCCGCACTATAAGCGAACCTGACGACCGAACGAATCCCACTGGCGGCCCTGATGTTTTTGTTCAGGAGTTCACGCATGACAGATACCATTGCGACCAAAACCGCTGGGTCTCTAATTCTGCTTGCACTGGCAGCAGAATTTGGAGCCATCGGTCTCGTTCTCAGCCACGGTGTGGCTGTTCCGTCGTTCACTCAACTGGATTTCAGCACCGGAGATCAGCTCGTCATGCTCCAGCACTCCCGCTGGGCGGTTGAGGTTTTTTCCCTTGGCGTGTTGGCGCCGTGCCTCATGATGCTGGTGTGGCCCGGGATGTATCAAATGCTCGCGCCGGGTGGCCCGTCGGCATCCTATGGCGTTATCGTTTCGTCTTTGGGATTTGTCTTCGCCGTCGTGGGTGAAGCGATTCGACTATCAGTTGTGATGACACTCGCACCGGCCTATGTAGATGCTGCCGATTCAGCGAAGCCCGCTATCGTGGCAATAGCATCCACCTTAGGGAGCTTGCTCCAGGTTCTGCGATACACAAGTGTCCTTCCTACTTTTGCTGTCGGCACACCCCTCATTGCGATCGCCATCATACGCGGGCGCAACGTGCCGTCATGGCTGGGCTGGGTATTACTGCTTCCCAGCGCTTTGCTCGGCTACATTGGAGGTCCACTTTTGTTCCTTGGTCACAAGTCCGGCGGGTTTTTCCTTGGCGTAGGTTTCAACCTGTTCTTTCTCTGGTTCTTGATAATGGCGATTGTTCTGCTCCGTTGGCGACCAAGTCCCGCGGCAAAGCCAGCGTAATCGCAAGCCAACACGTCCGCGGCACTCAAGTCCCAAATCGGAAAAGTTGAGTACTGGCCCGGCAGGGGACCGATTGCTGACTTGTCGAGCGCTGACCACCAAAACCGGCTACCATACATTGCGTTTCAATGAGCCGATCAGAAAACCACTTCGATATTGCACTTCTGCAAGCCAAGTGGGTTCTTGGCGGTATTCAGCCGGAGCAGCTC
>JASHOU010000155.1 GCA_030038475.1 Terriglobales bacterium
GATGCGTTTCATGCTGCGATGGAGAATCTAGGATTACTGCGGACGATCATCCGCGATGGTAAGATGTTCCGCTTGCCAAGCGGCCTGTACCTCGGTATCAATGTGCCCACGTCCCTAAATGCCCTGAAGGTGATGATTAGTTTGGACGCGATGCGCACCACAGGAAGGGGCTGCGAGATTGCAGTTTGGCACGTGGATGACCCGGCGAACATTTCCATCCTGGGGCTTGCGGATGTCACTCCGAGTTTCTTTGACGAACTAGGCGTCGGATTGGGCGCGGTGCTTGGTCTGATGAGCACTGCGCCGCCACGCGGCTAGGCTTTCCACGTTGCGGTGACTAGGTTGTCGAGTCTGTCCTGTCGCCCCTTGACCCAGGCAGCGTACGCCTGTTCCGTCGTCTTGATGGACTGATGACCAAGCAACTTGCTCACATCCTCCAACGGAACGCCCTTCTGCAATAGGTCTACAGCGAACGTATCGCGCAGCCGGTGCGACTTCATGTGTCCGTCGCCGCTGATCTTCGCTTTCTCAAATAAGGGCCGAATGAACTTCCGCGCCCAGACGCTACGCGGCGTGTCGGCCTTCTCATCACCGGCGATAAAGAAGTAACGCGGATTGCCATTCAACACCGTTAGCAGTTCGTCGGCGACATCGCGCGGTATTGGCACCGACACGTGAACGCCGGTCTTCTGCCGCGATGTGACGATGCGATAGAGATTCGCGGGCTTGTCGAATAGCAGTTCGTTCCTTTCCAGCTTGAGGGCGTCTCCCAGGGCCAATCCCGAATGACGCATGAGCCTGATGAGTGCCCGGACCTTCGCGGCGTCTCCGGGGCTGTCTGTGGCTTCTGGGATGGCTTCTAATAGTCGTTTGTATTCGTCGTCGGTCAACGGCATCGTCGGGGGCGTGTCGTCTTTGATGTTCGGCAACGCGGGTACGCGGTCAATCCACTTCTCTTGATGACCGTAGCGGAGGAAACAGCGCAGCCGCGCCCGTGCGATGACGCGAGTGTAGGACGACGGGTACAGGTCGGCCCAGGTGCCCATGAACTCGGTTAACAGTTCGCGGGTAATCCGCTGGACGACGTAGACGCCCTTCGATTGCAGGAACGTTTGCAGTCGGCCCAATTCCCGTCTGTAGCGGTCTACTTGCTTCGGGCTTTCGAGGGTCTGATGTTGTAGAAAAATCTCGACCGCCTCCGATAGCAATTTGCCCGCGCGCGAATCGGTCGGGATGCGTCCGGCCAATTGGTCTTCAAGCCGTCGCTTCTGCTCTTCCGCTTCGGCCCAGGACCGCGTACCGGCCTTCTGCCGGTGTTGCTTGCCGTTCTGGGTCCATCGAAAATGCTTGCGGCAGCTACACCGTTTGCTGAATTCGTCGTCGGCATATTTGCAGCCCGCAGAATGCCGGACGTAAATCGTGATAACGGGCGTGCTCATTTTGTTCTCCGTTCCCTTTTCAGCCGATCAGCCCTCAGACGGGACAGGAACCGTTTCAGGCGACCATTGAATTCTCTTTCCATGTCCGCGAGTGTGCCCGGAAAAATCTCGGCCCGCATTGTCTTCAGTCCATGTCTTCGTGCGGCTTCGACACGGTGAAATCCGTCTTGCAGAAAATAGTTGCGGCCATCGAATCGCACTGTGAGCAGTGGCGGTTTTTCCCCGCATTCGAGGCGTGCGACGAACATTTGGACTTTGTGTTCGAGTAAATCTTCTGCGGGTTGAAAGTCCAATCGAATGTTCTTAATTCGCAGCGCTCGTACAGTGGGCGTGCTCACAGACCGCCCTCAGTGGCGACGACCACATGCCACGCATAACCCATATCCAAGGTGCGGTCGGGAACGGTCATGGTTTCTTGATGGAACGTCATACCGGAGTTGGAAAACATGGGGGAAAAGATTCCAGCGAGTAGCAGAACCGCGATGGCTAACAGTGTCGTTTTCATGCCCACACCGTAGCACAAAATTAGCACAATACAAACGGCACTCTAGTAATCTAATTGATTTTTAATGGGTTACTGTGTTGGAGAACGGTAGGAAACGTAGCGCGACATGAGTTCAGTCGCCGACCCCTGAACCAATTCGGAAGAAGCGGAAGTAACTACTCACATGCAAACGTCACTCACAAGGATTCGAAGGACACGATGGACTAACGGGCGACGGATTTCGTGTCCATATCCAAATCGCAGCTCCGCCGATGACAGCCAATCCACCGTAAACAACCGGCGCGGAACTCATGATTCCACCACCGGCAGCCGGCGCCGCCCCTGCGGCCTTGCGGTGCTTTTTCTTCTTTTTTTCGGTATCGCTCGTATCGTCCCGGGTGGTCTGCTGGCCCTGCGAGACGGTGGTCGTGCCCTTGTCGTCTTGCACGGTTACGTCGCCTTTGTCGGCCGCGATCTGCACCCGTCCATCCACGTCAGTGACCTGAAACTCGGTCCACGTATCGGCCGCGGGTTTTACAGTCACATCGCCAGCCCGAGCGGCCAATCCGCGGGATGTTGTCACCCGTACGGCGCCGTGCTCAAGCTCCACCTCAGGACCCTCAAATTTGATCAGTGAATCGGCTAGAACCAGCACGTTGGATCCCTTCGCCTGAATATTAGCCGTTGAATCGGGCCGAGTTTGCAGCAAGTCGCCGGAGAAGACGGCAGCCGACTTTGGTACTTCGCTGCCGTTTAACCAAGCCGCACCATTCGTGTACAGCATGGCGCTCGCAGCCTCGTCTGCCAGCATGATTTGCGCCGGAAAAACGATCACCAGCAGGCAACACATGGCATACCGAAGTTTCGACTGTGACATGGTCGCGAATCACTCCCAAATTACTGATTTTTCGTTATCGTAAGCCTGCGCGGGGTTAACGGTCAACGCGAGTGTTCCCTGTTGTGCACTCCGTAGTCACTACTTAGTGCCAGGAAGAATTAGTGCCAGAAACGGGAGATTGCCGATGCGGTGGTCAGGAAACCGGCGCTTCCCTCCCGACGAGCATCTCGCCATCCACTCCTTCGACTTTCACGTCCAGCCAGCAGTTCGGTTCGTGATGGCCGGAGATTTTTATCTTCAGGTAGTTGTCGGTGAGCGCTTCGGTGAAATCCGTTCCGCATGATTGTAACGTGATCGCCTCGATAGCGGATCCAACGAGCGAGCGCATGAAAGCCGCTTTCTTTTTGGACGCAAGGTCGCGCAGTAGCCGGTTGCGCTCGCGCGCCACAACTGCGGAAACCTGCATGGGCAGAGCCGCCGCCGGGGTTCCCGGACGCGGCGAATAGGTAAAGACGTGCAAATAAGTAAAGGGTGACTCTTCAATCATGCGTCGCGTTTCCTCGAATTCGGTTTCCGTCTCGCCGGGAAACCCGACCATCACATCGGCGCCAATCGCCGCGCTGGGCATCGCTGCGCGGATCTTCCGGATCTTCTCCCGGTAATGCCATGGGCGGTATTTGCGATGCATGCGGCGCAGAACAGCGTCGCTTGCAGACTGCATGGGAACATGGGCGTGCTTGGCAATTCGCGGAGACGTGGCTACCAACTCAATCAGTTCATCGCTCCAATCCATGGGCTCGACCGAACTGATGCGCAGTTTTTCGAGAGAGGTTTCGTCGAGGATGGCTCGAATGAGGTCGACCAGCCGTCGGTCGTTAGTCGTTGGTCGTTGGGACTTCTCCCCGGACTGCGAACTGGGAACCGAGAACTGAGAACCGCCGTCGAGGTCCCTACCCCATCGCCCGAGATTGATTCCCGAAATCACAACTTCGCGATAGTCCGCATCAACCAGCGTCTGCACCTCGGAGATCACGCGCGCCATCGGCAGTGATCGACTTTGTCCGCGAACGTAAGGGATCACGCAGAACGAGCAACGGTTGTCGCATCCATCCTGCACCTTGAGGTTGGGACGCGTGCGCTCGTTTGCCGCCTCGAACACAGGAGCGGCTAACAACTCGGTGTGCGCGAAGATGTCGCCAACGATCACGTGGGCGGATTGATCGCCAGAAGGCTGACCGTCGGAACGTTGATCCGGAAAAAAGCGATCTCCTGAAAAGTTGCGGGTCGAAGGCTGGTTTGGAGAAACATCCCTCAGCGGAATAAAACCGGAAGTGGATGAGGAACCCGGAAAAGAAAAAGATGAAGTCGCGATCTCGGCCGCGCGGTGCTTGTGTGAATTGCCGACGACCCAGGTCACTCCGGGCAGCGCTGCAACTTCCTGAGGCGCCCGCTGGGCATAGCATCCGGTCACCAGGATTTGGCAATCGGGATTTACGCGCTGCAGCCGCCGAATCGACGCGCGCGCATCTTTGTCGGCGCCATCGGTTACGGTGCAAGTATTGAGAATGACAATTTCGGCGTCGCGAGCCGCACTAGCGCGCTCCAATCCGCGATCGAGGCACTGGCGCTCGAGCGCTGCGCCATCAGCCTGCGTAGCGCGGCAGCCGAAATTCTCAATATAGAAGCGAGCCACGCTCCTATACTAAACGAGTGGGCTCGGCGGGCGAATACTGCCCTAACTGGCTCTAGCAAATATCAGGCGCTTACGATCTGGCGCCCGCGCTGAAAGCACTCGCGGCACAGCACCGGCCGTCCTTGCGTAGGCCGGAATGGCACCGTAGTCTCTTTGCCGCACTGCGAACAGTTGGTTCTAGTTTCCATGCGCTCGTGCGAATGCCCGCGAGACGACGTGTGCGACACCGTTCCAAGCACAGCCACGCGTTTGCCCTTGCAGTTCTTGCAGCGTTTGGGTTCGTTCTTAAACTGCTTGTCATGAAAAAACAGCTGCTCACCCGCCGTGAACAAAAACTCTGTGCCACAGTCGACACATTTCAACACCTTGTCCTGGTATTCCATTGAAGAGGCGCTCCCATTTCGCGTCCCTGCTCTGCACGGGAGACCCGAATAGGAAGGATCCGGTTCACTTCGTGGGCAGGGGATTTACATCCCCCTCGTGCTACCCTGGACTCGGCCCGCCATGCGGTGTGCACCGCATGGTTACTGCTTTTACTGCTGCGAATGCTCGCTAACCACTGGGAAGTGTGGACAACTTAGACTGAAACCGTTCGTAGATACTAACCACATTTTTCAACTTTGAACTGCGAGGAACTGGGCCGTTCCGCAGAACGGCCCGATTCTTTAGTCTTAGTCTTGTTCCTTGCGCGCTTTCTTGCGGCTGCGCTTGCGTGCGAGCGCTTCTTTGACGCGTTTCTTTTCGCCAGGCTTCAGGTAAAACGAGTGACGCTTTACTTCTTTGATGATGTCCTCGGTTTGTACCTTCCGCTTGAAGCGCCGAAGCGCGTTTTCGAGGGATTCACCCTCTTGAAGTCGAACTTCCGCCAACGACTACACCCCCTCGCTCGTCCTTAGTCTGGACTGGTTAGTTATGTCAAGCATTGGCCTGTTAAGTCAAGCGGAATGTGCAAGAATCTTCACTAGATTTTAGAAATTCAAGCGCATGGAGAATTGCATTTGCCGAGGCGCGAACGCAACGGCGGGCTTCATAAGAGTGGTAGGTTGCTGATAATACGCAGGATAGTAGGTACCGTTCACGAATTGCTGGGATTTGATGAACTGGCCGGCCGTGCCTTCGAAACCATTGTCGGTGATTTCCAGGCGTTGATTGTCGCGATTGAAAAGATTGTACGACTCCGTGGTCAGCTCCAGGTGATATCGTGGACCCAAGTTCAGCATTCGTCCCATCTTCAGATCCATGCTGGCATAATCCGGGCCAGTAAATGCGTTGCGCCCATAACCGGCCAGACGATCATTGTCCAGGTTCCCATCCTGGTTGGGATCGCCGGAGACCATCGCATTCGCCGGACGCCCGCTGCCATAAGTCATAATCCCGGAGATCTTCCAGTGATTAAAAAGTGCGGCTGGCGCCTTCTCGCCATCTGCAAAGAGATGCGGCTCCTCAATTGCTGCAATCGTCAGTCGGTTGCGCTGGTCAGTTACGCTTGGACCACGCTCGCTTTTCGTCGAATAGGAGTTCTGCACCGTTACCGGCTGTCCTGCAATCAGCGCATCTTGTCCATCATCGATGGCATGTGCCCACGTGTATGCGAGGTTGAATTGCATTCCTCCCGACAAGCGTCGGCGCAAAGAAACGGTCATGCCGTTGTAGTCGCTCGTCGCCGCGCTCTCGAACTGGTCGATGGGCCCCAGCTGCGCGATGGGGCGAACCAACGGGTTGATACAGGGCGGATATGGGCAGCTTATGCTGTAACTCGTCTGCCAGGTAGCGAAGGACCACACATTATAAAACTGGTTCTGGAAAGTGGTGCCGGTTGAGTCGAAGATCGGGTAGCTGTAATAAGTCGGTGGGGGTAAGTTCACGTCTCGAGCTCTGATCATATCTACGCCGTGAACGAACAAGTAAGACACGGTACCGGTGAATCCTCCAGCCAATTGCCGTTCCAGACTAAGGCTAGCTTGCTGCACGCGGGGTGTCTTGAATCCCGGTTCAAAAGCGGCCACTTGGCTGGTCGCATATTGTTGCCACGGCTCCGGTATGGTGCACGTGACCGATCTCGCGGACAGTTCACTGCCGCATTCGGGTACGTGGGAAATACCTGCGACTGGTTGTAATTCGTGTTATCGAGATAAATGGCGTTGTCAGAAAGTCCGTTGTAATCGATAACTGCCGTTTGATAAGCCTGCGGAATGCGGGTGAAGAAGATTCCAAATCCAGCGCGGACCATGACTGGCCTCTCGCTGTTGCCGAACGAATACCCGATTCCCGCACGTGGAGCAAAATTGGTCAGATTGAGCGGCATTTTGCCAACCTGCGGCCAGAGCGGATTGCTCACCATTCCGATCTTCGAAAATGTTTGGAGATCGTAGCGAACTCCCAGGCTTAAGCTGAAATGCGGCGTCAGCCGCGCCGTATCCTGGATGAATGCGGCGTAGTCGTTGCTGTTCGGATGCGACACGGGATTGCCGAAATACTGCTCGTAATACCGCGCTACGTTGGCGGGCGGTCCCGTCCAAGTACCGGCATCCCAATTCCAGCTCGGCATGATGGTATGCGCATAGGCGCGCAATGGGGTCAACTCCAGACCGCCAGGATTTGATGGCTCTGGCACAAACGTGAAGGGATCTACGTCAATATTATCGAAAAAATATTCTCCTCCAAATAACGATGGATAGTAATCGTAATCCCACGTCATCATGCCATCGGCGCCGAACTTCCACTGGTGGCGGCCGTGCGTCCAACTCAAAGTTTCTGCCAGTTGCAGGCGATGTTCGCTGGTCACATGCGGCATGGTCGAGGAATGGCCGAAATCCTCCATCCAGTTATAGACGCTGGCTTGCGTTCCGTACGTATTGGGGAACTGCTGCTCGAGATCGCGGGAAAATTGCACGCGTAGATGACTGGTTAACCGCGGTGAAAAACCGCTCAACAAACTGAGCGAGCCGCTTTCGGTGGATACATCCTCCTGCCCATTCGCGCTGATCGAGTCGAAGCTGATCGGAGTTCCCGGATCGAAAAAGACGTTGTTTTCGCCGTAGGAGCGGGATGCGCTCAGACGAGCGGTAAGATACTGGTGGGGCGAGAGAACTCGGTCGAGCTTGACAAACCCGGTTTGCCCCAGCAATTTCCCGTGAAACATCCCACCCATGGTTGAAAGCTGCGTTGCCGCTGGCGACAAATTTGCAGGAACGCAGGGCGGCGCTCCCAAACTCGGCGGAGGGCAACCGGCTACGATCGCCTCATCGCAAGCCGAGCCACCAATGGCGGGATTGCAGACCTCGTAATCCCCGGGTGTTGGATAGAGGCCGGGCAGCGGCGTCACCGACGTTTGGCCGTTATCGAACTCGATTACGGCGGGAACGTTGAAAATATGCTGATCGTAACCGGCAAACAGAAACGTCTTGCTGCGTTGGATTGGCCCTCCGAGAGTCGCGCCAAACTGGTGCTGCTCATTGCGGGGATTGAAACCGACGAAGGGCGGAGCTGCTCCGCCCAATTCACTGTCACGCAAACGATAGAAGGTGCTTCCGTGCCAATGATTAGTGCCCGATTTGGTCACAACATTTACGACCGCGCCGCCGGCACGGCTCGATTCCGCCCCGTAGCCGCTCGATTGCACTCGGAACTCCTGGATAAACTCATCGGAAAATTGGTAGGGCGCTCGGTAGCGTCCCATCGCCTGGGCGTAGAAACCATTGTTGTTGTCGAGGCCATCCATCAAGTAGCTGGTGTTGTATCCACGGATGCCGCCGTAAGAAAGATCGCCGTTCGAACCCGAAGTCAGCCCTCGCGGGTCCTGGGTCACTCCCGGTGAGAGCAACAGCAGATCGGTATACCTGCGTCCATTCAGCGGGAGATCTTGGATTTCCTGCTCATTCACCAGCGCCGAAACAGAACTGGGATTCGTTTCTTCGCGCGGCGCCTCCGAGACAGTGATTGTTTCTTTCGGCCCGGCAACCTTTAATTTAAAGGTCAATTGCGCTGAGGCCCCGACCTCCACGCGGATCACGGGTGAAATCTCTGGCGACATCCCGTCTGCTTCGGCGCGCGCTGAATATTCGCCCGGTGGAAGCAGATCCAGAGTGAATCGCCCGGCGGAATCCGTGGCTGAGTGGTAGCGGACGCCGGCCGATACGCGGATGGCAACGATATCGGCATTGGTGATCACCGCTCCCTGGGCGTCTAAGACAATTCCGCGCACAGCGCCGGTGGAGGCATCCTGAGCCAAGGCGATGGCAGTAATCGCAATGATAAGAATGAGTTCAAAAAGGAATGCGCGGAAGAGAATTCTTGGAAAAAATTGACGAATCGCAAACAGAAGTGGCTCGCCGCAGCGGCACATACCAATCCCCTCGTGTCCGAGACCTCGGAATCGGAGGGGATTCCGGAAATCCTCCGCATGTATATCAGAGTGCGCGACAGGAAAATGTGACGCAGCGCACCGGCAATATGTTCGGTTTTGCTGGCGCGGGGATCACATAGTGGAGGAGCAGGCGCCTCGCCCCGTGCAGCCGGACGGGACGCCATCGCTCTCCATTCAGTGCGCTGGAGCGGTTGCTGGCGCAGTGGCTGGCTTCGTTCCAAAATCAACCTTGGGGACCTGACGCGAAGCTTCCGTGGCCTGGAAATAAGCCGGGTTCTGCTTGAAACCACCCCATTGCGCATAGACGCTGTTGGGGAACTGAAGCAAGTAAGTGTTGTAATCCTGAAGGGCATCGTTGTAGCGCTTGCGCTCGACCGCGATGCGGTTCTCGGTTCCTGCGAGTTCATCCTGCAAACGCAAAAAATTCTCGTTCGACTTGAGCTGCGGATAATTCTCGACCACCACGAGCAAGCGTCCGATGGCGCCATCCAATTGCTGGTTTGCGACAATCTTGTCTTGTGGAGTCTGCGCCGAGAGCAGCGCCGACCGCGCCTTGGCGATGTCGCCAAAAACGGTGACCTCCTGTTGCGCGTATCCCTTCACGGTCTCAACCAGATTCGGAATCAAATCCGCGCGCCGTTGCAGCACGATGTCGACCTGCGACCAGGCCGCCTTCACCGCCTGATCTTTCGCGACCAGGTTGTTGCGCACTCCGACATACTGTCCGAAGAATACCAGCGCGATCACCACCAGAACCACCAGTACGATCAAGCCCTTGCTCATGGCATTCTCTCCTGAACATAGATTTAAACAGTTGGATCGAGCATCTTGTCCACTGCGGATGTCACCTGCTCCAGCAGTTTCAGATAGCGGGCGAACATATCATCGACTTTTACCGATTTGCGATCTTTTCGGCGCTCCCTGATATCGACCAGCTGGCCGTAGACGCTGGTGTCGATACCGGTTTTATCCGCCAGGATGTTGGCTGCTTCGCGCTTGGTTCCGGAGGCTGGATCGCCCAGCGCAATCAGAGCGTGTCGAAACAGGGTTCCGAAAGCCGAGAGCGACCGCAGCAAAAGGTCCCACTTCGCGTCATCATTCCTGTTATTTCCTGCGACGGCAAGCAGCCCTTGACGCAACAGCAACGTCTTCTCGCGCAGTTCGTACTCGACCTGCGCGCGATGCAGGCGCATGGGAACCTCGAGCATCTTCAGGATATCTTCCCCCCACAACACGCGATAGTGCCGCCGCATGTCGAGAAACTCAATGGAGAAAACGTCAGCCGAGCGGCGCATCTCTTCCGCGCTCATGAGCAGGGGCAGACGATGCTTCTGCTTTTTCCACCATTCGATCGCTGGCACCACAGTCTCAATCGCAGCGTAAGAAGTCTCGCGCAAGGCGAACAGCAGGTTCACATCCGAATAGTCGGCAACATAATCTCCCGCAACGGCCGAGCCATAAAGAATCGCGGCCAGCAGATTCGTTCCCGCCGCCGCGCGCATCCGTTCGACAAACTCGTTAATCAGTTTTTCCGGAACCATGCCGTGCCTCTCAGTTTGCTCCGCAATAGCCAATAGCTGGATAAGACGCCCTTCGGTACGGACGCAGAATGCCGGCGCTAGACTACCAACTGCCGCCTGCGCCGCCGCCGCCGGTGCTTCCACCACCAAAACCACCGAAGCCGCCACCGCCGAAACCGCCGCCACCACCAAACCCTCCCCCGCCCCAACCGCCGCCATAACCACCTGATCTCCCACCGCCGAGGTTGCTCAACAGCAAACCCCAAAATAGTCCCGAGAGACATCCCGATCCGCCACCACTACGCGGACCGCGACCTCCAAATATCGCGCGAAAGATGGCGCTGATAATCGCAAATGCGATAAAGATCAGAATCACCACTGCGCCGATGGGAATCCCATGCGTTGGGCGCGGCTGCCTGCGAACAACGTTCGGCTGATTGTCCAACGTCACTCCCGCATCCTGCGCGATCACCGAGGCAATGCGCGTAGTAATCAGCGTTGCCGCCGCCGAATAATTCCCGGTGCGCAGGATGGGAACCATCTCGCGTCCGAATCCACCGACCTTGCCGTCCGGAAGAATCGGCTCGAGGCCGTAACCGACGTTCGTGTAGTATTTGCGATCGTTCGTCGCCAACAGGATGAGCACGCCTCGATCGCTTCCCTTTTTTCCGATTCCCCACTTCTGGTACAGATCAACTGCGTATTTAAAAATGTCTTCGCCGTCCGTAGATTTCACCGTAACCACGGCGATCTGCGCATTCGCCTTCTGCTCGACCTCATGGCAAAGAGCGTTTAATTTCGACTGTGTCGACACATCCAGCACGCCGGCGAAATCGTTGACGTAGTTGCTTGGATGCAAAGAAGCGATGGGTTCGGCAAACGCGCACACTGCGGCGGCAAGACAAATCCAGTGCAGGATCGCGCGGAGAATTAGCGGGATTCTTGCCGGTCGCATCATTCGGGGAAATTGTACAGGAGCGTCGCCAGGCTTTTGCTTTGCTCTCAATAACACACAATCTTGCACATTTACTTTGGCGCGGGCTCTACCGGCGCTTTGGCGCGCGCTTCTTCGTACCTGCATTCTTTTCTATTCGCAGTTTCCACGCCGCGCGCAAAGCGCCGGCCAGTACATCTTCGCTAGCCTTCGTAAGGCGGATGTGAGTCGCTCCCATTCTTCCCCATCCTCCATGAACGGGCAGGAAAACATCCGGCAATTCGCCGACGAACTCGGCCTGCAGCTCTGGGGTGAGCATTAAATTGCCAAAACCCTGTTTCTCAGAAGCAAGCGAAGATTCTGCCTCCTATACGGAAGTCGGGCGCGCCCATGTGTGAGCTTTCCTTGGCGCCTTCGAGGCTGAGAGCAATTCTGCGGAAATCGGATGCGTTCATATCGAACTAAATCAATACCTTTCCGCTGCCGCTATCGCGACGATTTCGGGCGGCAGGAGAAGTAGAGCCGCACGCGAACATTTTGAACCGGAAATTCCTTCGGCAAAGGCGGAAACGGATCCGAGCGAACGATACTCCCGCGAGCCAAGCGATCGAGAGAACTCGCTCCCGAGGAAGTTAGAACTGCTATGTCGTCGACGTCCACCTTCCCGTCTTTACCTATCGGAAAGACAACCGCCGCGGAGTCCGCTTTCTGCATTGCCGCATCTTCAAAACTGGGAAGCAGGATCTGCCAACTTTTGCGCACTGTCGCAACGATTTGCTTTACGTAGGCATCGAAATCTATCCCATTCGTCTCGCTTAGAATCGTTGGATGATACGGTCCCGCGTCGGCGCGACGGCAAGGATCCGCACTCGTTGCCGACTGAACGCCGGTTGCGGCATTCGCAACCTGGGACGAGTGGGCCGGCGCCGGCTGCCCCAAAGCGAGATGAGAAGCGGCCAACAACAAGCATGCCAGCAATTTTTGCCAAAGGGCCACGCGTCTCTCGCGAACTCACTTCCGAAATCCATGCTGCCGAAATCCATGATATGTTTTCTGGTCGGAATTCAAGCGGCACAGTCGCTGCATAATCCCATGATTCGTTCCTTCAAAGGCGTTACTCCTCAATTGCCCAGCACCGCATACATTGACGACTCGGCACAACTGATCGGCGACGTTGTCATCGGCGAGCACTCCAGCGTTTGGATGAACGCTGTGCTGCGCGGCGACGTTCACCAGATCTGGGTTGGTCACTACTCCAACATTCAGGACAATTCCGTCCTCCACGGCATGAAGGAACAATATGGAGTGTACGTCGGCGACTATGTCACGGTTGGCCACAACGTCATTCTGCATGGATGCACCGTTGAAGCGCGCTGCCTGATTGGCATGGGCTGCATTATTCTGAATGGCGCGGTTATCGGATCCGGCTCCATCATCGCCGCCGGCACATTGATCCCCGAAAAGACAGTCGTAGAGCCCGGTTCGCTTTGGATGGGATCTCCGGGAAAATTTCGCCGTCGGCTTGAGGAGAAGGACCAGGAAACAATTCTCCGCTACGCCGAAAACTATCTGGGGTATAAAAAATCGTATTTAATGGAGAGAAGCGGGGGAGGGTAACCTATCCTGCTAGCTGTCTCGTTAAGGTTGCCCGGCCCGCCGCTTGGGTGGCGGCTGTGTGGGGTCGTGGGGTTAGGCCGGGCAATTCCTTCTATTTCCAGGATTGCAATTGCTTACTTTATAGCGCAGACGGCCTCGATCGGCCTGTGACCGCGATCACCGATCTAAGTGATGAAGATACGCACGACCGTGATGGAAGTCACAGCGACGGCGGACACTACAACGTAAGCTGACGGTGAAATTTACTCCCGTAGATCAGGAGACAAGAAGATCATGGCTTACGTAATCACCGACAACTGCATCAAGGACGAGCTTTGCGTAGAAGTCTGCCCGACCGACTGCATTCATCCTAAGAAAGACGAGCCTGAGTTCGAGGCAGCGACGCAAATGTATGTGGACCCCGAAGGCTGCATCGATTGTGGCGCCTGCGTGCCCGCGTGTACCTCGGATGCGATTTTTGTTGCCGAAGAAGTGCCAGAGGACAAAAAAGAGTTTGTGGCAAAGAACGCCGCTCATTACGGCAAGTAACATTTTTCCTTTGTAACTATTGTCTTTGCGAGCGCGGGAAGCCGGTGCATAATGCTCAGTCGTGCTCGGAGCATCAGCTATGGCTTCTCGTATCGCACTGGCTGCGATTACTTCGCTCTTATTACTTCTTCCCGTCAATGCTGCCGACAACCCGGCGGCCGCTCCTAACTCCGACCCTGCCTATCAGCAACTTCGCAATCTGACGCTTGAAAACGAGGCAGTCAGCGTCAATAACTTCGAGTTGAAACGCGATGCCGGTACATTTCACCTGCACTCCGGAGTGGTTTGCTTTGTGCCTCCGGTCAATGGAAAGGTGACGGGCGCCGTATTCACAGGAAATGGAAATTTCGTGCTCGATCCGCCAACTCCAGCCGAGCGGGCTTCCTTGAAATTGCTGACCAAAGAAGACGAATTCAGCGAGAGTTTCAGCGAATTGGTGTTGCGGTTTACCGATACGACCTACGACGAGATCAAAAAAGCCGGAACCCCAGGCGCATCCGGCTGCGATGCCGGTGCGCTGAAGGACAGCCAGCACACCACTCGACACAAGCGCAGGGAAAACCTGGAGGTTCGCATTCTGGAAGACGTATTGAGTCCGGAGCCGGGCGGATTGTTTGTGGCCTTCATTCACGGCAAGCGCTACAACGGCCAGGAACTCTACACGATCGATCCCCATACCGGACGAGATCAGGTCGAATTCGAGACCTACGACGAGAACAGGTTGGGAGTATGGGCTTCTTTCCCCCTGTCGGATGCGGATATGTCCGGCGTTTACAAGGGCAAAATTGGACGGCCGGCCCGCATCGATCATCAGCAGCTGGACACGACTCTGGAGAAGAACGCCAATCTGATCGGCAAAGCCAAAACTACATTTACGGCAGAACTCAACGGCGTCAAAGTTGTGCCCCTGGATTTGTTTCCCAGTCTGCGAGTCAAGAGCGTCCATGCGGAGGACGGACAAGCGCTCTCATTTATTCAGGAAGACAAGCACGATGACGCAGACTTCGCCGTGATTCTTCCCAAGCCGCTGGCTGCCGGCGAACAATACACTATCACGAGTGAATACGAGGGCAAGGAAGCTGTGACCGGCGAAGGTGCGGGCAATTACTTCCCCGTGGCGCGGCAGGATTGGTATCCGAACAATCCCGGAAGCAGCTTCGGCGAATACGTAAGCTACGACATGACTTTCCGCATTCCCAAAGGTATGCAGATTGCCGCGACCGGAAAGCGTGTGAGTGAGGGTAACGAAGGCGGGCAGAACATTACGGTGTGGAAGAGTGAAACGCCGCAGACCGTGGCCGGCTTCAGCATTGGCCGCTTCAAAATGGAAGAGGGGAAACTCGACAAGCCCGAGTATCTTGTTCAGTCGTTTGCTAATGAGCAATCTCCCGACTGGGTGGAGGATCTGAAGCGTGCCTCGCAGGGCGACGCCTTGCCGACGATGGGTTCGCACATGTCGGAAATGGCGCTGGGTTCGATGAGCACCACTGGTCTGAACAAGAAGGCGCTTGTTGAAGGCGAACTCGCCGTTCAACTCTATACAGATTATTACGGACCATCTCTGTTCAAGCACCTGCAGCTCACGCAGCAAACGGCCTGCAACTTTGGCCAATCCTGGCCGGAGCTGGTGTGGATTCCGATCTGTTACTACTTTGACTCGACGGTTCGGCATCAGTTGGGCCTGGAATGGGGCGGCGACAAAGGATATTGGAAGGTTGTCACGCCGCACGAAGTAGCGCACCAGTGGTGGGGACACACGGTAGGTTTCAGTTCCTATCGCGACCAGTGGATGAGCGAGGGATTTGCCGACATGTCGGCCTCGTTGTATCTCTCGATGATCGAGAAAGATCCCAAGAAATTTGTCGAATTCTGGAACGATGAACGCGATCTGCTGCTGGAACGCGACGCTCAGGGTTTCCGCGCCATTGACGCCGGCGCGCTGACCATGGGCTACCGCACCAGCAATTCGCGCACCGGCTTTTCAACCACCCGCCGGCTCATTTACCCCAAAGGCGCCTACGTTCTGCACATGGTCCGCATGATGATGTGGGACCGCAAGACAAGCGACCAGAACTTTAAAGCCGCCATGCAGGATTTTGTGAAAACCTATTCCGGCAAGTCGGCCACGACCGAGGAGTTCAAAGCGATGATGGAGAAACACATGACGCGGGAGATGGATCTCGACGGCAATCATCGCCTCGACTGGTTCTTCGACGAGTATGTCTATGGCACCGCAATCCCTAATTACAAAATCGCATACACATTCGACAAGAATGCCTCCGGCGATGTCGTCTTTGGCTTCAAGGTTACGCAGTCGGGAGTGGACGATAAGTTCAAGATGCTTGTTCCCATCTATCTCGAGCTGGCCGATGGACGCATGACGCATGTAGGGCGCGCGCACTTGGTTGGCAACACAACAGTCGAGCAAAAAGTCCCGCTTGCAGGATTGAAAGACACGCCCAAACGAGCGCTTGTGAACTACTACGACGACGTGCTGGCCACCAACTAACCGGCCCCAAACTAACGGGCGGCTGGCGGGTTTAGACCGATCAGATAGGTAATCGGCGAATATTGCGTGGGTAACTCTCCGACCTCCCACTGGTATTCGCTCGCCGTCAGTTTTGCGACGATTTCGCGCATTTCCCGAGGCTTGTAGCTGCGCAAGCAGGAAACCACGCCATCGAAGAGCAAGATAAAGGGAACGATGGGAATCAGATAGGTCCAAAGCAGGCGCGACCAGCGAAAGGGGCGAATCCACGCAGTTGCGATAGATAGAGCCAGGTCGAAGCCTAAGGTTAAGGCCAAGGTTCGCGGAGCGCGCCTGGTGATTTCAAAGACGGCAATGCCTTCGCCTGCATCGACGGCATTTTGCAGTATGGCGCGAGCCGCTTCCGGAGGAAAGTGATGGAACGAAGTAAACATCGTGCGCAATCCTTTGAGCTGCGACGTGACATTTGTCGCATCCACTGCGTCGGTATAGAAATCGATACGATTCTCGGAAGCTGCTCTGATGTTTTCGAATGCGGCGAGATTTGGATATCTGTCGGTGAGGCAAATCTGAAGAGCCGGTTGTTGGTCTCGCTGTGAAGCCTGCAGGCGCTCGGAAAGCTGCACCCACGGGCCGCCCGCGCCCGAACCCAAATCAACAATCGACCGGCTTCCGGTAGAATTGAGCGCGCGCTCGAGTAGCGGAGCAACGGACGCGTAAACATTGAAGAGATTGAAGCCGAACTGAAGCGCATCGGTAACGTAGTGGCGAAGAAACGATGGCACCCACGGCTGTTCATGGAGTTCGATGAACTGTATACGATGCATGTCGACGCGGCCCGGTGAGTAGTATCAACGGTGTGAGAGTTCTCGTCTATTTGTCAGCGCAATCCGCAAAATGTCGATTCAACGTTAAACTAGTCAGGTTGCGCAGTCGCCAGAGGAATACCGAAAGCCCTGCCGAACGGCGTACCACTGACGACAACGACCAACGACGGAATGATCAAAGCCCCTCGAGGAACCCGCGACCTTCTGCCGCCCGATACGGCGCTGTGGAACTTCGTCGAAGCGGCCGTCCGCGATGTTTTCCGCGCCTACAATTTCCACGAAACTCGCACGCCGATCTTCGAGTCGACGGAACTGTTTGCGCGGGGAGTAGGCGAAGAAACCGACATCGTCACGAAGGAGATGTTCACTTGGGAAGATCCGCAGCAACGCTATGTACAACTGCGTGACAGCTATATTGAAGCTTCTAACGCGTTCAAGGAAGGAAGGCCGCCCAGTGGAAAGCTGGTGCCCTTGGAGTTGCTGGCAGGAACGCAATCCCTGACTCTTCGCCCCGAAAACACCGCCGGCATCGTGCGCGCCTACATTGAACACAAACTCTGGGATCGCGGCCTGAACAAATTCTTCTCCATCGGCCCTATGTTTCGCCGCGAGCGCCCGCAGAAGGGACGCTACCGCCAGTTCTATCAAATTGACGCCGAGGTCATCGGCCCACCTTCATCGGGCAGTGAATCGCCGGCACGCGACGCGGAAATTCTCGAACTCGTCGCTACGCTGCTCGACCGCGTTGGCATCACCGGTTGGACTCTTCAGCTCAACTCCGTCGGCTGCCCGGTCGACCGCGCAAAATTCAACGAAGCGCTAAAGCAAGCCCTAGCGCCCGTGATCGATAAAATGTGCGTCGATTGCCAGCGCCGTGCCGTGACGAATCCGTTGCGCGTATTTGACTGCAAAGTTCCTGAAGACCAGCCGATTATTGCAACGCTGCCGACCATCAGCCAGTTTCTCGACGAGGCTTGCCGCGCGCACTATGAAGAAGTAAAAAGCATTCTGAACGCCGTCCAGATCCCTTACGTCGAAAACCCGCGTCTGGTGCGAGGTCTCGATTACTACACGCGCACGGCGTTTGAATTCACGCATGGCTCGCTCGGCGCGCAGAACGCAATTCTCGGCGGCGGCCGCTACGATGGCCTCTCCAAAGCCCTGGGTGGCCCTGCCGCTCCCGGTATCGGTTTTGCCATAGGCGAGGATCGCCTTGTCCTCGCGCTCGCCGCATCTGTGGAGTCGGTCTATCGCAAGCCCGACGTTTACATCGCTCCGCTTGGGCCCGGGCTTAACGGTGAAGCCGCACGCTTAGCCCGCGAACTGCGCCGCCACGATCTGGTAGTCGAACTGGGCGATGGATCGTTCCGGCTGAAAAAGTCGTTCGAAGCGGCGGATAAAATGGGCGCACGATATATTCTCATCGTTGGTGAGAATGAAGTGGCGGCGAATGCTTTCGCGCTCAAGAATCTGGCGTCGGGCGAACAGGTGACAGTTCCCCGATCGGAGTTGGCGGAGCGGATTTTGCGGAAGTAGCTTTTAGCTGTCAGCTCTCGGCTGTCAGCTATTGGCTGTCGGTTATCAGATTTTAGTTTTCACTCGGCTAGAGAGTGAGCGCGGCGTACATTAGCGTAAACACAACACGAGCTGTTGATTTTTGGGAGGCGATCATGCGGCGCAGTTTGTTGTTCCTACTTTCCGGTTTGTTTTGCGTAACGCTGGCGTTTTGTGAAGCTCCAAGTTCCGCACCCGTTTCCGCTTTCGACGAGCAGCTTATTGATCAGGAAAAGCAACTTCTTCAGGCTGAGGCGAGCGACAAAACGGCTGAGGTCGATCACGCTGTTGCCGAAGATTTTCAGGGTATCGAAACCAATGGCGATTTCTACGATAGAGGTGACCTCATCGAGCCCGACGAGGCAGCACCTCGCGATATGCGCGCTTACGATTTTCGTGTGGTGAAACTGAACGATAATGCCGCCGTCGTCGCCTACAACCTGATTCTTCCCAGAGAACATCCGCGCTATCGCCACATGGCCGACGCGTGGGCGAAAATCGACGGCCGCTGGCAGCTGAAATTCCGTCAGGTCACGCTCAACATCTGGAGCGCCAACGACACGGATTAGCTCGCGGCCCCAGCCGCGCGAAAACACAAGAACGAGCATCACCCGCACGCGATGAACGTTGACAATTCTCGTCTGCCCGCGTAAGGTTGCGTCGCCACGTGCAGCAGAAACAGGATTGGCAAATGCCGGCGTTCATCCTTCCCCCGCACCGGCGATTATTTTCATTTCCCGAGGAGAGAGCAATGAGAAAAGAGTTGTGTGGGATTCTTGCGGCAATATGCGCAATCACAATGATCTTCGGCAGCGTTTCACCCGCCAGCGCGCAGGGCGAGCCCAAAGAAAAACCGCCGATGTATAGCTACGTCGCAAACTGGACCATCCCTCGCGCCCAATGGGCCGAGATGGCCAAGACTGAAGAAGCCGACCGAGCCGTCGAGGAAAAAGCTCTGGCCGATGGCACCGTCGTCGGCTTCGGCACCGACGTCAATCTCGTGCACACCGAAGACGGCTACACGCATGACCAATGGTGGTCAGCAATGTCGATGGCGGGAATCCTCAACCTGCTCGATAAGTTCTACAGCAACGGCTCGGCGACTTCGACCGTGCTTAGCAGCGCCACTAAACATTCGGACAACATCCTCGTCAGCCGCTATTACAACTGGCATCCGGGCTCCTACAAAGGCGCCTACACTCGCCTAGCTGTCTACAAGCTGAAGACCGATGCTCCGAGTGATGCGCTGGAGATGGCGAGCAAGCATCTGTTCGCTCCACTGATGGAAAAATTGCTCGCCGACGGCACGATCCTGGAATATGAAATCGATACCGAAGCGATTCATACCCAGGATGCCGCAAACTTTTTTGTCGTCTTCGTCTCTCCAACCGCAGCCGGGCTGGACAAATTCGATGCCGCTTTGCGGGAGGCGATTAAGAACGACCCCATGGGCATCGCGGCGTTTGTCTCGATGGTGGATTACGCTCCGCATCGCGACTATCTGGCCAGCTCGAACGGGATCTACAAATAGCTTGAGAATCGGCAACGGTGATCGTCTTCGCAGCGGGGACTGAGGCCTTCGAGCGCCTTAGTCCTCGCTTCATCGTTGCGAGACTTAACCGCGTCGCTGCAGCGATCGTTCCTAAGGCCGCGCGGCGCAAGCCACTACTCGGCCGCGGGCAGCGCCCGTATCTTCTTGAACACTCTGCTGAACAATGCCTTACAGCCGATACGCGCTCGCGTGCGCTACAATCCGCTTAAGAACATTCATTACTGAGTGTGGAGGCATTTATGCCCGATCTCGGGTTTCCGGTAATCGCCGTTGCTGTCGTCATCCTCATCATCTACGCACTGAGCTGCATCAAGATTCTAGCCGAGTACGAACGCGGCGTGGTTTTCAACCTGGGTCGACTGAGCCCCAGTGCAAAAGGCCCCGGGCTCGTGTTTGTCTTCGGCCCGGTGCAGCGCATGGTGCGCATTTCGTTGCGGCAGGAAGCGCTGGAAGTTCCGCCGCAAGACATTATCACGCGCGATAACGTTACGTTAAAGGTAAACGCGGTGATCTTTTTGCGCGTGATCGATCCCAATAAAGCTGTGGTCGAAGTTTCGAATTATGCCTATCAGACCTCGCAGTTCGCGCAGACAACGCTGCGCTCTGTGCTGGGCGAGCAGGAACTCGACGAATTGCTGGCCCACCGCGACAAGATTAACCTGCGGCTGCAGAGCATCCTGGACACGCACACCGCGCCCTGGGGCGTGAAAGTCGCGAACGTGGAAGTGAAGCAGGTAGATATGCCGGAGTCGATGTTACGCGCAATGGCCAAGCAAGCCGAGGCGGAACGCGAGAAGCGCTCGAAGATCATCCACGCCGAAGGGGAGTTCTCGGCGGCGCAGCGACTGGTGGACGCTGCACATTTGTTATCTTCTGAACCGGCCAGCATCCAGTTACGCTATTTGCAGACGCTTACTGAGATCGGGGTCGAAAAGAACACGACCGTTGTGTTTCCCGTGCCGATCGATTTCTATTCCGGTTTGCAGAACTTGCTCGCAGGCGCGAAAACACAAACCGTGCCGGCAAGAAGCTAGAGGTCAAAACTAGGTCTTATGGCAACCGCGCAGGATACGGAAATTACTCTTGGCACTGGCCGCATGCTGGCAATCTTCTTCAGCCTTGTGCTGGTGTGTGCATTCTTTTTTGCGATTGGCTTCTCGCTCGGCAGAAGGACCACGATCGCAGCCGCAAGCAACTGGCCGGGAATTGTGGCTGCCAGTCCTGCCACTGTGGTTCGCCCTTCGGCCGCGAAATCCGATGCAGCACAGACTGCACCTCAGCCGCAGGCTAACGATTTCAGCTTTTACAATGCTGTGGGCGCGAAAACTGCCAATTCAGGACTTTCCCCGCAGGATGGGACGACATCAGCAACACCTGCCGCGAGTTCTCCTACTCCAGTTGCCGCCGTAACCACCACAGACGCGTCGTCGAACCTCGGAACGGCCACAGCAGCCGTTTCTCCGCCAACCAGCGGATACTTTGTACAGGTCGCGGCCGTAAGCCGGCAGGAAGATGCCGATGCGCTGGTGGAAGCGCTGAAGAAGAAGCAGTATCCGGCTTTCACGGTAAACAATACGTCAGCCGACAAGTTCTTCCACGTTCAGGTGGGGCCCTACGGGGATGTGAAAGACGCGGAGGCGATGCGGGCGAGGTTAATCAATGACGGGTACAATCCAATCGTGAAGAGATGAGAATTGGCAATTGGCTATTTCGAAAACCCGGATGCAATGCGAATTTTCAATTACCAATTACAAATTGCAAATTTCTCTAGGCGCCCGCGCCAGCCGTGAGTGCCGCTTCCTTGGGCTTTGCAGTTGGTTTTCCATCTCTCTGGCTCAGATTACGTACCTGCGAGATCAAATCGGCCACTTCAAACGGCTTCGCCAGCGATGGCACGCCGCGTTGCTGAAGGAAGCTTCGTGTCTCAGCGTCAGTGACGGTCGAAAACGTCAGGAGCAGTCCCTTCTCTAGGCCGGGACAGTTTGCTTGGATCCACGTGTACATCTCCTGCGCACTGGTTCCCCCCGGCATGCGGCCATTCATCACGATCACGTCAAAGGAACCGTTGCGGAGCTTTTCCTGCGTGTCCTCTAGGCTCAGGGAGGTCGTGACTTCGGCACCGGCGCCGACCAGCACGTCGCGTTCGAACTCCAGCACCGCTTCTTCGTCTTCGACCAGCAGCATGCGGCCGGTCAGCAGCGACTCGCGCCGCGCCGGCGCCACGGTTTCTACCGTCGCCGGTTTTTCGCTGGCGAGTAGACGGACTTCGATGGTGGCTCCGCCTTCTTCGCGGTTGCGCGCCACAATTTCGCCGCCATGCTCCTTGACGATGCCATAGCAGATGCTTAAGCCAAGACCGGTGCCTTTGCCGATGGACTTGGTCGTATAGAACGGATCAAAGATCCGGGTCGGGTCTTTGATTCCCGGACCGCTGTCTTCGAACTCGACGCACACATAGACGTCTTTCTTAAATACGCGCACTTTCAGCACGCCGCTGCCATTGCTTTCGACCATGGCATCGAGCGCATTGTTGACGATGTTAAGGAAGACCTGCTCGAGCTGGTGCGGATCGCCAAGGACTGCGGGCACATCGTCGGGAATCTGGCGCTCAAGGGAGACATTGTTGACGCGCAAATCGTATTCGCGCAAGGTGAGCGATTCCTCCAAGACCTTGCGCAGGTCGACGTGCTGTTTCTGCGGCTTGCGCTGGCGCGCGAAGGAAAGCAGATTTTGCACCACGCGGTGTGTACGTTGCGCCTGCTTGAACAGCTTGCGCACGTAGTCGGCGGAACGATTATCAAGGCCCGCTCCTTCGAGAAGTTGCGCATAGCCGAGAATCGCGGTTAACGGGTTATTCAATTCGTGGGCTACGCCGGAAATCAGTTGGCCGACAGCCGACATCTTCTCGCTCTGCAGCAACTGCTCCTGGGTTCGGCGCAAGTCCTCATATGCCCTGCAAGTCTCTTCGTAGAGCTGCACCTTTTCGATGGTCGTGGCCAGTTGGCGGCTGATGGCGACCAGCAGATTTTCATCGTTGGTCGAATAGTGCCGATCCTCTTTGCTGGCGATCCCCATGATGCCGATGGGCTTGTCCTTGCCCCAGAGCACAACCCAAATCCAGTAAGGCAAGCGGTCGGCAACGACAAACTCGACAACTGCGGGAGGCAAGTGCGGCATGAAATCCTGCGTGACCACTTCGGCTCGCGAGCGCATCACCAGATCGCCCAGGCCTTCAGGAAAAACAACGTCGGCCATGCGCACGCGCGCCTCGCTGCGCGGGCCCCAACCCGCACGCCGCCGGAAGGTTCCTTCCGGTTCCGCGGCCAGATAGACCGAACCGGTTTCCGCGGCGAACAGCGAAATCACCTGGCGCAGCGTGAGGTTCAGAATCTCATCCAGATCGAAGGATTGGGTTGCGATCACGGCCATGGCGTTGAGCGCGTTCAACTCCCGGTTGCGCCGCCGCATCTCGTCTTCGGAACGCTTCTTCTCCGTGATGTCGAGCACAAAGCCCTGATAACGCTCAATTCGTCCCGAGGCATCGCGCGAGGCAAAACAGCTCTGCGCCACCGTTAGCAGCGTGCCATCTTTGCGCCGCACCGTGACTTCAAAGTTGCGTACGTAGTTGTGCGCCTCGATTTCCCGGAGAAAAGATTCGCGCTCCTCGGGAATCGCATTCAGCACGCTGCTCAGGTCGAGCGCCATCAACTCGTCGCGATTGCTGTAGCCGAGCATGGTGACGAAGGCATCGTTGCAATCGAGCAGATTGCCCTCGGGCGTTGCGACGAACACGCCTTCCTGCGCCTGCTCAAACAGCATGCGGTATTTCTCTTCCGCTATTTGCCGATCGGTGATGTCATGCACCACATGGATGACGCCCTTCGGCTGGCTTCCCTGCTCGGCATACGACGAGGTTGAAACCACGGACTGCCCACCAAAACATGGGTCGATGCCTTCGGTGATGCCCGATCCGCGTTCGCAGTAGGGGCATCCGCTCCAGGCGCGGCGTTGGGGCAGAACCTCTTTGCAAAGGTTGCCCAACACATCGGCCGGAGCTTTTTCCAGCCGCTGGAGCAGGGCTTGATTGGTTTTGAGGATGTGGAAGTCGGCGTCGTGCGCGAGAATAAGGTCCTGGATGGAATCGAAGGTGTTCATCCACTGGCGCTGCGACCGCAGAACCTGTTCGAGCAAACGCAAATTCTCTGCCGCAATGCCGAGCGCCTGCGCAGCCGTTTCCAGAAACTCTAGCTCTTCACGAGAATGGATGGGGCTTCCCGAACAACCGAGCGACAGCATCCCGATTACGGCCTTCTTGCCCATCACCGGCAGCAGCATCACATGATGAATGCCGTGCTTTGCCAGCAGCGCGCGCTCCTGCTCGGGCATTTCGGAGGGCTTGAGCACGGCCGCGCGGTTTTCCTGCAGCACGCGGAGTTTCAAGTCAGTGCTGGCGCTTTGTCCAATGCCTCGCAAGGATTCCGGTGAAAGGCCGACATGCTGTGTGGGGATGAAGCGTTCGCCTTCGATCAACTCGAACCATGCTGCCTTAGCGCCGACTATGGCTCGAAGTTTCTCGAGCGCAGTCTGTATCATCGGGGCCTGGTTCTGGCTGCGCGAAATCGTGACCGTCAACTCATTTAAAACAGCCAGGCGGCGTATTCGCAGCCGCGAGTCGTCGAGCACGATCAACAGCAGGCTCGAACCGAACAACACTTCCGCCAACAAATAGCCTTCGCTCGGAATATGGCCGGCGACTGATGGCCAATTCAGGTTCAGCGCCAGGCCGCCGGCAAACAGAAACGAACCAATGCCGATGCGGCCGATGCGATGCCGCACCAGTTCGACGACGGCGAGCAAGGCAAGCAGCCGGCAAACCGCATCGAAACCAAGATCGAGGGCCCTGGAATCCGCAAAAAACAGTCCATTCGGAAAATAAAACGGACGCATGGCAGCAAAAACAATCAGCACCCACGACAGCGCCGCAAGCACGGCCAACGCCCGACGCGCCTGCACCGACATCAGCGCCGCTGCCGCAAACAAGCCCACGGCCAGCACAAAATCAATGTGCGCGAATGCGGTCAGGCTTTTCGATGTGGCGTGTATCTCGCCTGCACCCGCGCCGAGAAATGCTGCGTAGGCCAACCACGCCGCACCCCACACCAGCAAGCATCGTTCACGAAAAGCACGGAAGAAGAGCAGACTGCCTGCTACCAGGATCAGGGCGGCAGTTTCCCGCGCCGTCAACGACGGGACGGTCAAGATGTGAACCGAATTCCCAAACCGCCAGACAGGGCCCATAGAGTTGCGCCGCGCGACAGACGCACGGCGGGCATACGACACCTACCTTTTAAATATCACGCAGGCTCGTGATCGTCGGTGGTTTTCCGCGTCCACTTGGTTACTTTCGGAATATGAAATCGCAGCCTAAAATGGGCGATACATAACTCAGTTCTATGCCTAACGACCGCATTCTTGTCGTCGACGACGAGGAGACAATCCGCGAGATCGTGTGCTCCATGCTCGGGGGAGCGCACTTTCAGACACGCCAGGCCGCCAACGGAATCGAAGCGCTTTCGATTCTGGAGTCGGATGACGAATTCGACCTGGTTCTCTCCGACCTGATGATGGCCGAAATGGACGGGATTGCCCTTTTGGAGCGCGCCAAAGAACGCTATCCCGACATGCCGATCGTCATGGTCACCACCGTGCATGATATTTCGGTGGCGCTGCAGGCGATCCGCAATGGAGCGTACGACTATCTGCCCAAGCCTTTCGAGCGCGAACAATTGTTGGCTACGGTGCGGCGCGCGCTCGAGAATCGGCGGCTCAAACGCGAAAACGACGCGTATCGCAGCAATCTCGAAGTACTGGTAGCGGAACGCACCCAGCAATGGAAAACGGCGCTTTCAAACCTGGAAAAGTCTTACGACATCACGCTCGAAGTGCTGGGCGATGCGCTTGACCTGAAGGATGCTGAGACCGAGCACCACTCAAGGCGCGTCACCGCGTTTACCATCGCGATCGCGCGCAAGATGGGCCTGCCCAAAGAAGAGATCAACGTAATCGCCCGCGGCGCCTTTCTGCATGACATTGGCAAGATGGCGATTCCGGACTACATCCTGCACAAGCCCGGCAAGCTCACCGAAGAAGAAATGGCCATCATGAAGGAGCACTGCTACCGCGGCTACAAGATCCTGTCTCGTATACCTTTTCTGACGGAGGCCGCGGAGATCGTTTATTCGCACCAGGAGCGCTTCGACGGACTGGGATATCCGCGCGGCTTGAAAGGCGAAGAGATTCCGCTGGGCGCAAGAATTTTCGCGATTGCCGACACGCTAGACGCGATGCGGTCAGACCGCGACTACCGCAAAGCCCAAAGCATGGAGGCGGTGCGAGCGGAAGTCGCGCTGTGGTCTGGCCGGCAATTCGATCCGCAGATCGTCAAAGTTTTTCTCGATATGCCCGACAACATCTGGGAAGACCTGAGGAACGACATCAACGGGCCGAGTAACGCGATCCCCAAGGTATGAGCGCCGAAGCGGGGATTTTGTGGAATATTGAGTGTTCTCGCTACGAGGATCGACGCGACCTCCTGTTCTTCTCGTCGACGAACCAGGCATCGTTTTGACGGGCTTGCCTCATCCAAATTGGCAGTGAAGTGATTCCAAACGGCCCTCAGCGCGGTTCTGTTCCGCCGTTGTGAGATTGTGCCTGATTCGCATCTGGCGCGCTACCGGCGAATCGCAACTCCCGAAGCGAACTAGGTTCGTCTCATCGCATTGCTTCCCTATCTTTTTCCGTTTTCCCCTTTCGAGTGCAATTTGCATCGCCTTGTCGCGTTCTAACGGTAGGAGGCGTATAACCGAGATTCTGGACGCTTCGAAGATATTTTGGAAGACATCTGCTGGCATTGACGAGAGCCGAAGAGGACGATCCTCCGCCTTCGACTCATGTACGATTCGGGAGAAATCCGATGAAAGCTATTCTTGCCGCTTTCTGCGCCGCTTTCGTTTTGACTGGTGTCTCCATCGCGCAAACCTCCGCAGCCAACGCCATACCCAACACCATTCTCGTCGGCGCCGATGGAAAATTCGAGACCGCGCCCGATACTGCAGTGATCCAGTTCAACATCTCGGCGCAAGCCGACAGCGCCAAAGATGCCTACGACCAGGCCGCCAAACAAGCGGAGGCGACGCGCCAGGTTTTGCGCGCTAACGGCATCGATCCTAAGACTGCGGAAATTGGTTTCTTCTCGGTGAATCCGCAATACGACTGGAAAAATCCGAAGCACAAAGTCATCGGCTATCAGGTCACGACTAGCGTCACGCTCAAGCTCAAGGATTTCTCCAGGATTGCGCCGGTCACGCAGCAGCTCGCCGACGCCAGCATTGGAGAAAGCCAGTCGCTCAGCTACACGCTCGAAGCAACTGAGGAAGCAAAATCCAAGGCCGTAGCCGACGCCTACCGCCGCGCCCGCGCTTCGGCCGAAGCTCTAGCTGCGGCCAGCGGACGCACCCTCGGCGAACTTTCTTCTGCGTCGGTCGACATTCTTGAAAATACTCACGTAATTGTGCCCATGATACGCCATGCCACGGCGATGGCCATGAATGCGCCTACCCCCGCACCGACTGAGGAGTTCTCACCCCAGAACGTTACCGTTACTGCTCACGTGAACGCCGTGTTTACGCTGAAGTAGTCGCGGGAGCGATGAAACGACACCTTTGGCAGGAAAATTGGAACTTGGGCTCTAGTTGCTGCGAGCGACGGCGTCGGGGCGCGAGGCGATGCGGTTCGCGTCGACTGTCACTTCGCGCTGGATTTCCATTTGGATCGAGGCTCCCGGTTCCAGGCGAACGTCGGAACCGCGCGAGAGCATTCCTATCGCTAGGCCGGCCACTCCGCCGACACCAGCGCCAATTCCAGCGCCTTTCGCGCCATTGGCTACAGCTCCAATCACTGCACCTGTAGTTGCCGCGCCGGCGACGGCCTCAGCTTTCTTTCCCGCGTCGCTATCCTGGCGAATCGTTCCCTCGGAATCCTTCACAGTTGTGTGCTCAGCTCCGGGCGTGTTCTCAACCGAGCCGCCGAGCATGACCGTATAACCGTTGGGATAAACCATCGACGTGAAATGGATCAGAATCTCGGCGCGTCCCTTGACGTGGCCGCCGCGATCGACGCGCTCGATCTTGCCCTGGATGTAGGTGCCGGCCGGAACCACGACGCGTTCATTGACCACATAGGGAAAAGCGGTCTCGGCGTATACCGGGTCCCCGGTTTTCGCGTTCTTCGTTGAGATTGCCTGCTTCAGCGACAGTGGAATCATGGTGCCTGCAGGAATGGTCAGCACGGATTTCTCAGCTTCCACGACAGGCACAGTGGGGGTCGGCGCCTGTGAGGACTGTGCGGCCGCAAAAACCGCCAGCAGCACAACGACTAGGGTTGAACAACGGAGGACTGAGCAACGGATCTTCATCGAAATTCTACTTTTCCAAGAAAGTTAGAGAACAAGCTCGTAAACGCCGGTGCTCTACCAAAAACGCCGGTGTTCGACTATACGATTCTCGTCGGCGATCATTAAACGTTGCTGCGCCGCATGCGGTTCTCGAGCACATTGCCCATGAACTGCGATTGCAGTTTCTGGGCGCAACCCTCGCCGCAAACGTGCATGGCGCCTTCCTGGATGGCCAGCTTCTCGTCCCACGGGGCTAAATGCATCACCGGTACCTCGTAATCGTCGAACGAACTCCACATCACCCACCAGCGATCGCTGACGCCTTTGAGCACTCCGCAATTGGGACCGGCGCATCGGTAAAACGAACTTGGGATCAGAACCACATTTCCAGACATACTTCCCACCTACCACAAGCGATTGTAGCCATTGTAGCCGAGGAAGTTGGCCCGGCATAGGAATTCGGGCGGCCTGAGACTCTCCTTCCCTCCTCCCACGCCCCGAACGACGCGGGAACTGAAATGAACGGCCAAAAAACAGAGAGAACTCCGACCTGCTACGGGAAAACGAACCCACTGCCTGTGATCTCATACACCACACCGGTGTTGTTGCTGCCGCCTTCGAAGGTGGTGCCGAAGAGCGCAACCGTTTTGCCGGTCTTGACAGCAGTGAGTCCAGATTCCGGGTATGAGCCGTCTTTGGGCGCTCCCTTGAAGCTATAAAGAGTCTTTTCCGTCCAACCTCCCCCGGAAACCGGCGGCGAGAGTTTGAAGACAACGCCATTGTTTGCCATGCCACCGGCGGCAGTGGCACTGTAAATCGAGCCGTTCGCATCCATGATTATGTCGTTGGCGGGCAGCGCGCCCGCCTTGCCGCCCGGAAACGCGTACAACACCTGTTCTGTCCAACTTGCTTGACCGCCGGTTGGCGGCGAAAGTTCAAACACTGTCCCGTAGTCGTCGCAGCCACCTCCGTCGGTCGTGCTATAGAAATTGCCGGAGGCATCTGCAACGAGCCCAGCGTCCGGAAACTCCCCGTCGCAATCCCCCCAGCCGTTGAAGCTATAGAGCACAGTCTCCGTCCAAGTTGTTTGACCGCCGGTTGGAGGGATTAACTGGAAGACGGCACCATTTCCACCATTCACGCCACCGGTAGTCGTGGTGCCGTAAAGAACGCCGTTCGGTCCCAGCGTGATATAGGTATAGGGGAAACCTCCGTCGACCCCACCCGTGAAGGAGTAGAGCACGTTCTCCGTCCACTCGGTTTGTCCCTGGCCTGGAGGCGTCAACGAGTAGACTTCGCCCGCACTCCACTGCCCGCCGCCCAAAGTCACGCCATAAAGGATGCCCGTCGTGGGATCAAGTGTCAAAGTCTCAACCGGATATTCGCCGTCCTGGCCGTGGAAGGCATAGATCACGTCTTCGGTCCAATTCTGCTCACCCTGGCCGGGAGGAGTTAGATGGTAAACGGTTCCACATGAAGTTTGTTCGAAAGCCGTGCACGGATTTCCTCCTCCGGTTGCCGTGCCGCCGTAGAACCCTCCCTGACCGTCCGGCGTGAGGCCACCCTGGGGGTGAGTGCCGTCGGTTCCACCCTGAAAGCTGTAAAGAGTTGTTTGCGTCCAAGAGCTTTGCCCCTTCGCAGGAGGGGTCAATGAAAACACGGCGCCTTCGCCGATCGACCCGCCGCCGTTCGCCGTTCCATAGAGCACGCCGTCGTTGCCTGCAACCAGACCAGCTTCTGGAGCAGCGTTGGTCGTCAAACTGACAAGAACCGTCTCCTTGGCCTGCAACGGATACGCGACGAGCAGGGCTGAGAAAAACACACTTAAAACTAGAACTCTTCCCCAGCGGTTCGAACTACTAACAACACGATTCGCGCGCATAGACCCTCCGGAAAGCCCGTTTGGCTTCGATAACGGCCATGAGCATACAACTGTTTTCGGCCTGCTCGCGTAGTTAGATAGAATTTTCATTTAACGTTCACAAATCTGATAGTTGTTATCAGCAGTTAACAATTATGATTTGCGGCGTGTGGGAGGGCCGAACCACCGAGGAGTAACTTTTAGACTATATGCGAGCTAGCAGCGATGAACTTCGGTCTCTTCAATCAGCCGCTATCCGGACTTACTTGTACAACAAGTACTTTTCCCTGAGCAAGACAAACTGATTCAGGCGCTCCTGCCAGTCTTCCGCAATTCGTCTTGGATCTTCACCGGTGTTGATCGCGTCGAACACGGACTGATTTACCAAAAGGTCCCCCATTTTTTCCAGCTTGAAATCGTTGGGATAGAGTCGATGTAGCGCCGCCGCCAGCTCAATTCCGAGCTCCGGCGAATCCAG
Source organism: Terriglobales bacterium (assembly GCA_030038475.1). Lineage (GTDB taxonomy): Bacteria > Acidobacteriota > Terriglobia > Terriglobales > Acidobacteriaceae > Acidiflorens. The sequence continues at coordinate 30,632 of JASHOU010000155.1, forward strand.
AGTGTTGCGATCCTGTAGCACCAGGTTGACGCCCTCGCATCGTTCGCCGGCAAAGTTGCTCGATGCGGGAGTAAACACAATGGGCACGAAGCGCACGCTCTGAATCTCACGCTGGTTCAAATAGGCGGCCAGTTCCCTGCCCTTGATCCAGGGTGCTCCGATGACTTCAAACGGAGTATCGGTGCCGCGTCCGACTGAAACGTTCGTTCCTTCAATCATCGCCACTCCCGGATAAAGCGTCGCCTGATTCAGATCGCGCAAATTGGGCGAAGGATTCGTCCACGCAAGGCCGGTCGAATCGAACCAGTCCCCTCGTTGCCAATCCTCCATCGTAACCACCGTAAGTCGCGCGTCGATGTGCCGCTCGGTATTGGTCATCTTTGCCAGCTCGCCAAGAGTCATTCCGTGACGCACCGGCTCAGGAAAGTAATTGGTAAACTTTTCGTGGCCTTCATCGGAAACCGGACCTTGCACGAATGAGCCGGCGATCGGATTCGGCCGGTCGAGAACGATGACTTCGATGCCCAGCTTGGCCGCAGCCTCCAGAAAATATCCGACTGTCGCTTCGTACGTATAAAAGCGCACGCCAGCATCCGCCAGATCGATCACCACCGCATCGAGTTGCTTGAGCACGTCCATCGGCGGATGGCGAGCCGCGTCGCTCACCCCATACACGCTATAGACCTGAACCCCGGTCACCGCGTCTTTTTCGTTCTTGACGTCGGTGGTATCGAGCGTTCCGGCCACGCCATGTTCGGGGCTGAAAATTGCATCAAGGGAAATCCCCGGCACATTCGCCAGCACATCGATGGTGCGCCGGCCTTCGGAATCTATGCCGGTCTGATTTGTCAGCAACCCAATGCTTCGCGGAGCACCGCCCTTCGCCGGATGCAGCGCCGCAAACTTTGTCTCCTCAAGCACGTCGATTCCGGTTTTCACCGTCCCGTTCCGCACAGCGAGCTTGCGTGCGGCACTCTGCATTTCGTTGTAGCCGGTGATGGTTGCTGCTCGCATCTTCTCCGCTTCTGCCGGATCGAGTGCCAGCGCCGCAGCCACGGCGGTCCCAATTTTTGTCCTGAGTGGTACGGCGCTTCCCTTGTCTTTGGGCGGCACAACACGCATGTGCACCGCATTCGTCAGCAGCACGATGTATGTTTTCGTCGTGGGATCGATCCACAGCGAGGTTCCCGTAAATCCGGTATGGCCGAAGCTGCCCACCGGCAGTAACTCTCCGCGATTGGTAGATAAAGGAGAATCGATATCCCAGCCGAATCCGCGGAGCACCCTGCCGTCGACCGGCTGTTGGGGGGCAGTCATTTTGGCGATCGTCGCTGAGGTCAACACGCCGCGTCCGCCATCGAGCAAAGCCTGCGCGAAAATTGCCAGATCGTCCGCGGTAGAAAATACTCCCGCATGGCCCGCCACGCCGCCCATGCGACGAGCGCTGGGATCGTGCACCACACCACGCAGCAGCCGATGGTTTTCATCTTCTTCAGTTGGAGCGATGCGCGGTATCCACGACGCGGGAGGAAGAAAACGCGTCTCGTGCATCCCGAGCGGCATGAAAATATGCTTCGCAGAATATTCATCGAGTGACTCGCCCGAGAGCCGCTCGACCAGTGCTCCGAGCACTACAAAGTTGATATCGCTATAGACGAACGCCGCTCCCGGAGAGTGTTCCGGCGCGGCTTCATACGCCATGCGATACGCCGTTTCCTTGCCTTCCCAGGCCGTCGCCAAATCGAGATCGGGCGCAAGCCCCGAGTAGTGCACCAGCAATTGCCGGATCGTAATATCCTGCTTGCCGTTCTGGCCGAACTCGGGAAGATATTTCGCGACGGGATCGCTCATGCGAAACTTGCCCTGCTCCCAAAGCTGCATAATTGCGGTCGTCGTTGCGACCACCTTAGTGAGCGACGCACAATCGAAAACCGTGTCCAGCGTCATCGCTTCCGGGCGAGGTTCAATCGCGCGCCTGCCATACGCTTTGCGATAAGCCACACGCCCGTCGTGGCCGACGATGAGAACCGCTCCTGGAATCTGTTGCTGGGCGATCGCGTCGTTAATAATGGAATCAAGAACGGCGAGTCGGGAGTCAAGTGGAACTTCGCAAAAGCCAACAGCGGGAAACAGCACGATGAAAAACAGCAGTTTGTGCGGTAAGCGTCTCACGTCTGCTGTGACTTTACATGAGCAGCGAGACGCGGCTCAAGGCTGAGGTTACAAACGATGCTCTTGAGGTAACTCCCTGTTTGCCCCGCATCGGCTGCGTTTGCTATAACGCAATCAGTTCCAACAATGGCCTTGAATCTGGCACCTGCGAACCCAGAATCCGGCTTTTCCTTCCTCGTGCGCAAGCTCGCGGGACAGGATGATCGGTTTCAAGTTGCCTTCGCCGTCGTTCAAAAGGCCATTGCGGCACGCGCGTTCCCCGCTTGCGCGTTGGCGGTTACCTTCCGCGGAGAGCTCATCGCCCATAAAGCTTTTGGCCATTTCACCTACGATTCAGGCTCACCGGAAGTTTCGACGGCGAGCATTTTCGATCTTGCTTCGCTCACGAAAGTTGTAGCTACCACCACGATGGCAATGGTGCTCTACGAACGCGGGCTGCTTGACCTGGAAGCGCCCGTAGCGGCAATCGTGCCGGAGTTTGTTGGTCCAGCGACGGAAGATGATGCCCGGCGGCGCGAAGTTACACTGCGCATGTTGCTCGCTCACAGCTCGGGACTTCCCGCCTACGAAAAACTGTTCCTGCACGCCCGCACTCGCGAAGACCTGCTGCGAGCCGTGTTCGGCACTCCACTCGTCTCCGATCCCGGAACCCACGCCGAGTACAGCGACATCGGCTTCATCATTCTTGGTACCGCGCTGGAGCGCCTCGCAGATGAAGCCCTCGACGTTTTTTCCCAGCGGGAAATCTTCGGCCCCCTCGGCATGAGGCACACAACTTTTGCTCCAGCGTCAGACTTGAAAAACTCCATCCCCCCAACTGCCGATGATCGTAAATTTCGCCACCGAATCATCCAGGGCGAGGTGCAAGACGAAAACGCAAGCGTGCTCGGCGGCGTTGCCGCACACGCCGGCTTGTTTTCGACAGCCGATGATCTGGCGGTTTTCGCTCATGCCATGCTCAACGGCGGGCATCCCATCTTGCGCGCCGCAACGGTCGAACTGTTCACGCGGCGCGAATCGAAGCCCGCAGGGACCTCGCGGGCGCTTGGCTGGGACACGCCGTCGGCTCCATCGCAATCGGGAAAGTATCTGTCATCCCGCACCTTTGGGCATCTCGGTTACACCGGCACCTCCTTGTGGATCGACCCCGACCGCCAGGTTTCGATAACGTTGCTAACCAATCGCACCTGGCCCGACTGCCAGAACGAGGCAATCAAACAAATCCGTCCGGCTTTTCATGACGCGGTGATCGAAGCCTTGGAGAAGAACGCTTGAGGCGCAGAAACAAAAAACATAGCGCCTCGAATCTTCGAAGAACTGGCGTCGAACTCCGTCGCCTTACCACCGAGAAAATGAACTCGGCATCTGCCAACCTCGATAGCAAAAGCGCACTCGAAATCGCCCGCATCGTCAACCGTGAGGATGCGAAGGTTGCGGCCGCTGTCAGTCGCGCCCTGCCGCAGATCGCGCGAGCGATCGATCTGATCGCCGATGCGCTCTCCCAAGGCGGACGACTTATCTATGTCGGAACCGGCACCAGCGGACGCATCGCCGCACTCGACGCCGTCGAATGCCCACCCACTTTTGACGTTGACCAAAGGCTCGTACAGTTCATCATTGCCGGTGGCAATAAGGCGCTCGCCGCTGCTGTTGAGGCCGATGAGGACTCTCGCGAACTCGGGCGCAGAGAAATCGCGAAAAAGAAGCCAACATCAAAAGATGTAGTCGTAGGAATCGCCGCCAGTGGGCGCACTCCGTTCACCGTCGCGGCCCTCGAATATGCGCGCGCTTACGGCGCAAAAACCGTTGCCGTTGTCTGCAATCGAAAATCTGCGCTCGGCAAGGTCGCTCATGTAGAAATCGTAGCGGAGGTTGGCGCGGAGGTTGTCGCCGGCTCGACCCGCATGAAAGCCGGTACGGCTCAGAAGATGATTCTAAACATGCTGTCGACAGGAGCGATGGCTCGCCTTGGCTATGTGTACGGAAACCTGATGGTGAATGTTCGCCCGAAAAACGAAAAGCTGGCCGAACGCGGAGTACGCATTCTGGAGAATGCCACGGGACTCGGCCGGCGAACCGCGCGCAGACTGCTTGCCGATGCGCAAAACCGTGTTCCGGTAGCGTTGGTAATGGCAAAAGCTGGAGTCAGTCGCGTTGACGCCGATGCCGCGCTGAGAAAGGCTCAGGGTCAAGTCCGCCTCGCGATAAGGCGGTCAAAGGCCACATATTAGAATGAAGTCGGAGCTCGCACTTCTCGAGAACCACTTAAGTTTATGGATAAGCTCATAATCCGCGGCGGCAATCCTCTGCTCGGCACGGTTCGCGTCAGTGGAGCAAAGAATGCCGCACTGCCGTGCATGGCGGCAGCGTTGCTGACCGACGAACCCGTGATTCTCGAAAACATTCCGCAAGTGCGAGACATCGAGACAACACGCAAACTGCTTGCCGCCATGGGCGCTGAAGTGGAACTTGGCTACGGGCGTGCGCATCACCGGACGACGATTTGTGCGCGCACACTGGCCGCGCCCGAAGCCTCTTACGAACTGGTAAAGACTATGCGGGCCTCGACACTAGTCTTAGGGCCGCTTGTAGCGCGCTGCGGGCGCGCCCACGTCTCATTGCCAGGCGGATGTGCAATTGGTGCGCGACCGATCGATTTGCATATCAAAGGCCTCGAGCGGCTAGGCGCCAGGATCACGCAAGAACACGGCTACGTCCAGGCTGTCGCCGACCGACTGAAAGGCGCGGAAATCGTTTTCGACAAAATTACCGTCACGGGCACGGAAGATCTGCTGATGGCGGCAACGCTGGCCGAGGGCGAGACTATTATGCAGAATTGCGCTCGCGAGCCAGAAGTTGCCGATCTTGCCGCTTTGCTCCATGCCATGGGCGCGAAGATTCAAGGCGCGGGAACGTCGACGATATACGTGAAAGGAGTCGCCAAACTTCACGGCGCGAAGCACCGTATCATTCCCGACCGCATTGAAGCGGGAACCTTCATCGTTGCGGGTGCACTGACCGGCGGCGACCTCAATGTTGCGGGATGCGATCCCACGCACCTTACTGCGATCCTGCAAAAACTCGCGGAGACCGGTGTGAAGACCACATTGAAAACCGACTCGGTGCGCGTCATGGGCGATCAACCGCTGGCGGCGGCCGACCTGAATACTGAAGAATATCCCGGCTTTCCCACCGACATGCAGGCGCAGTTTATGGCGCTCGCCACGCAGGCTGCGGGCACTTCGATAATCACAGAAAATATTTTTGAAAACCGGTTCATGCACGCGCTGGAACTGGTTCGCATGGGCGCGAACGTCAAGATCGAAGGCCGGCGGGCCGTCGTGCGCGGCGTGACTCCGCTTAGCGCCGCCGCCGTTCTCGCTTCGGATTTGCGCGCCTCGGCTTCGCTGGTGCTCGCAGCTTTGGTCGCCGACGGTGAAACCATCATCGACCGCATTTATCACCTCGACCGGGGCTACGAACATATTGAAGAAAAATTCAAAGCCATCGGCGCTGAAATTCGCCGCGTAGGCGACATTTTCCCCAAGCGAGCTGTAGCTCCCGCCCACGCGTGACAGGTAACGATAGTAACCAGCGTTTTGCTCCACTAAATGGATCTCTGGTCTGCTCGGCTTACTTGCCGACCCGTCAGACTTATTTTGCCGCAGGCACCCAGTCTACCGTGGACTCGAGTTGATAAGTCAGACTCATTCGCCTCCCAAACGAATGCCTGGGTGACTTTGGTAACTCGAACTCATCCGCTCCCTGTGTGATAACTGGAATGCGGACCAGCAGTTTTGACGATAAGTAACTCGGATACGTTCGCTCACATTATTTACCAAGTAGCAAGTGTCGTCGTGTATCACAGGCGCTGCCAGGAATCGCAATATGAAAGTTGTCGTTCTGTGCGGTGGATTGGGCACCCGTCTCCGGGAGGAGACGGAATTCCGCCCGAAACCTATGGTCGAGATCGGAGGACGTCCCATTCTGTGGCACATCATGAAGATGTATGCCCATTACGGCATGCGCGAATTTATTCTCTGCCTCGGCTATCGTGGCAACATGATCAAAGATTACTTCCTGAATTACGAGGCGATGAACAGCGACTTCAAGATTTGTCTGGGACGCAAATCCCACATCCAGTTCATGGGCGCTCACCAGGAGCAGGATTTCGCCGTAACGCTTGCCGATACCGGCCTCGAGACCATGACCGGTGGCCGTTTGAAGCGGGTTGCGCGCTATCTCGAAAACGACGATACCTTTTTACTCACCTATGGTGACGGACTCAGCAACGTCAATATCACTTGCCTGCTCGACTTTCATCGCAAGCACGGCCGCGTAGCGACGGTCACTTCAGTCCCTCCCGTCTCCCGCTTCGGCGTGCTCGAAACCGACGCGCAGGGCCAGGTCCAGCGCTTTATGGAGAAACCGAAGTCTAATGGTCTGATCAGCGCCGGGTTCTTCGTCTTCAACCGGCGCATACTCGATTATCTCGATGGACCCCAGTGCATACTCGAACGCGAACCCATGGAACGCTTGGCGCGCGAAGGTCAACTTATGGCCTATCGCCACGACGGGTTTTTCTACGCCATGGATACATACCGCGAGTACCAATACCTGAATGAGCTTTGGGCCAGTGACCGAACTCCATGGAAGGTGTGGTCGGAATGAGTTCATTTTGGCGCGATCGCTCCGTCTTTGTCACCGGTGGCACAGGACTGCTTGGATCCTGGCTCGTGAAGCGGTTTATCGAGGCCGAAGCAAAAGTAGTTTGCCTGGTGCGCGACTGGGTTCCGCAAAGTGAACTTTTGCGCACTCGCCGTATCGAGCAAGTCAATACTGTGCGCGGCGACATCGTCGACCGCGAACTGTTGGAGCGCATTCTCGGCGAGTACGAAGTTGAAGTCGTCTTTCATCTCGCCGCCCAGGCCATTGTCGGGATCGCCAATCGTAATCCGATCTCGACTTTTTCCACCAACATACAAGGCACATGGAATCTACTTGAGGCTTGCCGCCGCTCTCCATCGGTACTGTCTATTGTGGTGGCATCGTCTGACAAGGCCTATGGCAATCAGGACCATCTTCCTTACAACGAAACGATGCCATTACAAGGTCGCCATCCTTACGATGTTAGTAAGTCGTGTGCCGACATGATTGCACAGACCTATGCGGCTACTTATAATCTGCCGGTCGCGATCACGCGCTGTGGAAATTTTTACGGCGGCGGCGATTTGAACTGGAACCGGGTCGTCCCCGGCACGATTCGCTCCGTGATTCGCGGAGAACGGCCGGTGATTCGCTCCGACGGTAAATTCGTCCGCGATTATTTCTATATTGAAGATGGCGCCACTGCCTACATGCTGCTTGCCGAACGCCTCGCCTCGTATGCCGCCTTGCGAGGCCAAGCCTTCAATTTCTCAAACGAAAGCCAGGTTAGCGTGCTTGAGCTTGTTGATCTGATCTTGCGCAAAATGAAGTCTCCCCTGCGTCCCGATGTGTTGAACCATGCGAGTAATGAAATCCGCCACCAGTTCCTTAGCGCCGAACACGCACGAAGCGTGCTGAACTGGCAGCCACAGTTCACATTGGACTCCGGCCTCGATCGTACCATCGCCTGGTACCGAGATTTTCTTGGCGCACCCGCCGCGCTTGCCCATGCCGGTCGAGGATAAGTCATTCATGACAATGATGACTCGCAAAACCGGCGCCCAGATTCGCGAAGAGATGCACGCGCTTGTGAAGGAGTACTATCACGTCGTTCTGGCACCGCAGGCCTTCGTACCTGGCGAAAGCACCGTTCCTGTTTCCGGCAAAGTGTTGGACTGGACCGAACTCGAACACCTCGTCGACGCCACGCTTGACGCATGGCTTACCACCGGACGCTTTGCCGCGCAGTTCGAACGCGAGTTTGCTGCCTTCATGGGAGTGCGCTGTGCCTCGCTGGTTAACTCCGGATCTTCCGCTAACCTGGCCGCTCTTTCCTGCTTGACCTCCGCGTCGCTCGGCGAACGTAGGCTCCGTGCAGGCGACGAAGTTATTACTGTCGCCGCTGGGTTTCCTACAACGGTCAATCCGATTGTTCAGAACAGACTTATCCCGGTATTTGTCGACGTCAACATTCCTACTTACAATGCAGACACAACTCAACTTGCGGAAGCAATTTCCGAACGCACTAAGGCCATCGTTCTGGCCCACACTCTCGGCAATCCCTTTGATCTTGACGCCGTCATGGATTTGGCCGCGAGGCACAATCTTTGGGTCATTGAGGATTGCTGCGACGCCGTTGGCTCACTTTACAAAGGACGTGGTGTCGGCACATTCGGCCAATTAGCCACAACCAGTTTTTATCCCGCGCACCACATCACCATGGGGGAAGGTGGGTGCGTACTTGCCCAATCGCCTGCGCTCAAGAAGATAGTCGACTCCTTTCGCGATTGGGGCCGGGATTGCTGGTGCGATCCCGGAAAAGCTAACACTTGCGGCCGCCGTTTTGATTGGCAACTCGGGGATCTGCCCGCTGGATACGATCACAAATACATTTACAGCCACATTGGTTACAACCTCAAAGCGACTGACTTTCAGGCGGCTGTCGGTGTCGCGCAACTCAAGAAGCTGCCCGGCTTCATCGCCGCGCGGCGCGCGAACTTCGCCAAGTTACATGCCGCTTTGAGGGATCTCGAAGACATTTTCATTTTGCCCCGAGCCACTGATCATTCAGACCCAAGCTGGTTTGGCTTCCCGCTCGCCGTGCGAAAGGATGCGCTCACAACCCGTAATCAGATCGTTCGGTTTCTAGAATCGCGAAAGATAGCCACACGCCTGCTTTTCGGTGGCAACCTGCTGCGTCAGCCGGCCTATCGCGATATTCCGCGGCGGCGCGTAATCGGCGATTTGCAGAACACAGACTTTGTCATGAACAACGTTTTCTGGATCGGCCTTTATCCCGGCATTACGCAACCGATGATCGATTACATGGTGGACATGTTCCATCAGATTCCGAGAGCCGCTGCCGTTCATGCGAAGTAACCTGCGAAAATACGAGTTACTGACAGTAAGTTGTCGGTCTATAAGTAAGTAATCATGAACTACGCAACTCCAAACCGGTTGGCAGGCGATCTCGATAATATTCTCGAGCGAACCGAACCGTTGTGGCAGGAACTGCGCGGCCAGCGCATTCTGATTACGGGGGCCACGGGATTTTTCGGATGCTGGCTGCTCGAAAGCTTCGCATGGGCAAATCGCCGGCTCGATCTTAACGCACAGGCCGTTGCATTAGCGCGGCATCCCGAGTCGCTTGCGGAGAAAGCTCCCCACTTAGCGCAGGATTCAGCCATCAGCATGCACGCCGCTGACGTTCGCCGCGGCGATTTTCCCAACGGTACGTTTTCCCACGTCATTCATGCGGCGACCGAGGCCAGTGCAGAGTTAAACAAAAATGCCCCTCTGGTAATGTTCGACACAATTGTTGAAGGCACGCGTCGAGCACTTGAGTTCTCTCTTGCCCACTCCGTCGACAAATTTCTATTTGTCAGTTCGGGCGCCGTCTATGGCAGCCAGCCGGCCCAGGTTGCACAGCTAACTGAGTCTTTCGAAGGTGGTCCCGATCCTTTGGACCCAGCGAATGCCTATGCCGAGGGTAAGCGCGCCACAGAACTATTGTGCGCTCTTACAGCGTCAACGAGTTTACAAATCAAGCTGGCGCGCTGCTTCGCTTTTGTTGGTCCTTATATGAAGCTCGACACGCACTTTGCAATCGGCAACTTCATCGCTGATTCTCTGGAGCGGCGTCCGATTCGAGTTCATGGCGACGGCTCGGCGGTGCGCTCCTATCTTTATGCCTCCGACTTGATGGTTTGGCTCTGGACGATTCTGTTTAAAGGAAAGTCATTACGCGCCTATAACGTCGGCTCCGAGGAAGCGCTGAATATCGCGACTCTTGCCCGCGAAGTCACTGCTGCGGTGGCACCCGAACTTGATGTCGAAATCGCTGCCAAGACAAATGCGGGCGCACCTGTGCACCGTTACGTGCCGAGCACGGCTCGCGCGCGTGAAGAGTTGGGACTGAAGGCTGAGATACCGTTGCACGAAGCGATTCACCGGACCCAAACATGGTTTTCGCAACGTGGATTCAGTCGTCAGGAGCTTTCTATAGCCAAAGTTACGGCCCGAGGCACCTATGTTTAAGCGCCGCCATTCTAACTTCTTAACTGTCTCTCGCGCGCGCAACTTTCGAAGCGAGGCGGAAAACAGCATCCAATCAGAGCTCCGTCAACCGTGAAACTTTCTGACTACATTGTCGGGCGCCTCAGCGAATGGGGTGTGCGCCACATTTTTCTTGTTACTGGCGGCGGCGCAATGCACCTCAACGACTCGATTGGCAATGAGCCGCGCATTCAGTACGTCTGTAATCACCATGAACAAGCATCCGCCATGGCCGCGGAAGCCTATGCGCGCATCAGCGGCCGGTCTGGAGTGGTCAACGTCACCACCGGGCCCGGCGGCCTCAATGCACTCAACGGAGTCTTTGGCGCGTGGACCGATTCGGTGCCGATGCTTGTCATCTCCGGCCAAGTGAAACGTGAAACCTGCATGCGCTCGCTGGGCATCACCGGCCTGCGCCAGCTCGGAGATCAAGAATGCGACATCATTGCCATGGTCGCGAACATCACGAAATACGCGCAGTTGATCGACGATCCTCTATCGATCCGCTATCACCTCGAGCGCGCCTGGCATCTCGCGCAGAGTGGACGCCCCGGCCCATGCTGGCTCGATATTCCGGTCGATGTGCAGTCTGCGGCGGTCGATACGGCGAGCCTTCGCGGCTATGACCCGGCAGCAGACAAATCTTCTCAGACAGTCGCCTGTGATCGCCAACAGCTCAAAAGCCATTGCCGTGAGGTTATCCGCCGGATCCGAAGCGCCAAACGGCCTGTAATTCTGGGTGGCACCGGAGTGCGCGCCGCCCGTGCTGTCGCCGAATTCGACGAGCTTATCCATCGGCTCAAGATACCTGTGACCACGGCTTGGACTCATGATCTAATTGCCTCCGACGATCCGCTCTTTTGTGGACGCCAGGGCACCATCGGCGATCGTGCCGGCAACTTTACGGTGCAAAATGCGGACGTTTTGCTGATCCTCGGATCGCGCCTCACCGTTCGCCAAACCAGTTATAACTGGCGATCATTCGCGCCGCGTGCCTTCAAGATTCAGGTCGATATCGATGCGGCTGAGTTTCGCAAACCCATGGTCCAACCCGATATGCCGATTCAGTGTGACCTCAAGCAGTTTCTGCAAGAGCTTCTCAACCAGTGTGAGTCCGACAATTACAGCCCCGGAGCCCACGCGGCGTGGCTAGCCTGGTGCCGTGAGCGCGTCGAACGCTATCCGGCCGTGCATGATCGTCAGCGCCAGCCCGGACCTCCTTTGAATCCTTATTACTTCGTCGAGCAACTTTCATCTAAGCTCGCCAACGACGATGTTATCGTCTGCGGCAATGCCAGCGCTTGCATCGTGCCCTTCCAGGCGATCCGCTTGCGCAAACACCAGCGACTTATCTCTAATTCCGGTTCCGCCTCCATGGGCTACGATTTGCCCGCCTCTATTGGAGCGGCTTTCGCGCGTCCCGGCCGACGAGTCATCTGCCTTGCCGGAGACGGCAGCATTCAGATGAACATTCAGGAATTACAAACCATAGTTCATCATCGCTTACCGGTCAAAATTTTTGTCTTGAATAACTCGGGTTACCTCTCTATGCGCATGACACAATCCGGCTTCTTCAGCCGTCTTACCGGCGAAAGCGCCGCAAGCGGAGTTTCTTTCCCGGATATCGTCAAGGTGGCATGCGCCTATGCTATTCCGTCAATTCGTATCGACCGCCAGTCGCAGATGGAACAAATCGATCGGGCGCTGGCGGCTGATGGTCCAGCACTGATCGACGTCCTGCTCGACGGCAATCAAGAGTTCGAACCGCGGTCGAAGGCAAGGCAGCTGCCCGATGGAAACATCGTCTCCCCCAATCTAGAGGACATGTACCCTTTCCTGCCTGAGACTGAACTAATGGACAATATGATCGAGGAATAAGGACATTACCATAAGAGTAAGTACCACAATCACCCATATTATGAGCGGAACCGATATTTTCGAAGAGTTATTTGTCTTAGAGCTGGCCAACAACCACCTCGGCGACTTGCAGCGCGGCCTTAAGATCATCAGTAACTACGCCCAGGTGGTTCGCTTTAATAACGTACGTGCCGCCATCAAACTTCAGTTTCGCGATGTGGAGAGCTTCATCCACCGGGACTTCCGCCATCGCAACGACATCCGCTACGTCAAGAAGACGATCGAAACGCGACTGTCAGCCCTGGACTATGCCCAGATGGTGCAGGCCATTCGCGAAGCGAGCTGTATTCCAATGGCGACTCCGTTCGATGAGAGCTCGGTCGACTTTTGCTGTGAACTTGGGATTCCCGTCCTCAAGATCGCCAGCTCCGACTGCAACGATTGGATTCTAATCGAGAAAATCGCGAAAACGAAGAAACCGGTCATCGTTTCGACGGGTGGCTCTTCATTAAAAGATATCGACGATTTAGTCACTTTTTTTGCTAATCGTCACATCCCTCTGGCCATCAACCACTGCGTCTCGCTTTATCCGTGTGAAGACGGCGACCTTGAGCTGAACCAAATCGATTTTTTGCGCAATCGTTACCCCAATCACGTTATTGGGTTCTCCACACACGAGTATCACGATTGGGCCTGTTCCATGCTGATTGCCTACGCCAAGGGTGCGCGGACGTTCGAACGGCACATCGACATCGAGAGCACGACGGTTTCTCCATACTGTTCCGTCCCGGAACAGATCGATACCTGGTTCAAGGCCTTTCAGCGGGCGAAGCAAATGTGTGGCGCTCCGGGAACGCAAAAACGCCTTCCACCGCAACAGGAAATCGCATACCTAGACGGGCTAGTCCGTGGAGTCTATGCCAAACGCAATCTGCCCGTGGGCCATGTTCTGCAC
>JASHOU010000156.1 GCA_030038475.1 Terriglobales bacterium
TTGCTGCGGTGAGTTTCGGCAGTTTTGGTGCTCAGGTTCAGGACAGAGGCAACTTCTTTCGAGCTCTTGCCCTCAGCCAGAAGCTGAATCACCTCGCGCTCGCGCGGGGTCAGGGTGGGCGCGGTGTAGATTCCCATGGAGGCAACGCCTTTCGCGCACGAAGAAGTAGTGGCGGTGGCGACATAAGGTACGGGATCAGGCAAAGATTCGCCATTGGTGGGAATTGTGACAGATACGCCGCAAAATGCTGCGGTACTGCAAACACTCAAGAGGCACAGGATCATCAGGACATACTTCGGGGCATACTTCGACACAGAACTCTCCAAGCAGAATTTTGGGTTATTACTACCGATTTGCTTGCAAACGCCTTTTACGATCGAGTCGCGAAAAACGCAGCAGAGATGTCATGGCGCAATTCCAGGCACGACCGATTTCTGTTCGCTAAAAAGTGGCTGGAAATCGGGGATATTTTCAGCAGACAATACCAGAACTACTGTATTTCTGCCAGATGAAATTTGTGAACCAAATACTCGGAAGTGCATCTGGCGCGGGTTTTCACGCGATGGCGGAAAGCCGTATCGGGCTACGTCGCGTCAGGCTACTCCAGGTCAAAAGCCAGCCACTGCAACCCTTCGTCTCGCTCGATCTGCAGTACCACCGGTTCATGCGGCTTGAGCTGTGACAAAGCCGAGCGCAGCGAGCTCAGGGAGTCGACCGGGATGTTGTTCACGCTGTGGATTACGTCTCCGGTTTCCAGTCCTGTCGCCGGACTCAAAAAGTTCGCCACTCTTGCGACCACGACGACGCCGGTCGGGATTCGCAAACTCCCCACAATGCTACGCAGCTGATCGTTCAAGGGAAGAGCCAAAATCCCCAGCCGCGCGACCAGGTTCTCGCGCGAATTGGCGAGATCGGGCAGGGCGTCCATGGGATCTTTCATCTCGAGCACGGGGATATAAAGCGTCTTGGTTTCGGTGCCGCGCAGGACTTCGAGCTTGAGCACTTGATCCAGAGGGTGCAGGTAGAGAACTGACGTAAAGGCGGGCAGCGTACCGACAAGATGCCCGTCGGCGCGCAGAACAATGTCGCCGATTTTCAGTCCGGCGGCTTCTGCCGGTCCGCCGGGAATTACATCGTCGATGACGACGCCCCAATTCTGCGAGAGGCCCAAGCCTTTGGCCAGGTTGTCGGTGATGGTCTGCGCCCCGGCTTTGATTTCCACGCGATGCACGTGACCATACTTGCGCAGGCTCTGGTAGACGAAATCGACGATTCGCGCGGGAATGGCGAATCCCAATCCCTCGCTGCCGCCAGCTTCGGAGAGGATGAAAGTATTGATTCCCACCACGTAGCCGTCGCTGTCGACGAGCGGGCCGCCGCTATTGCCGGGATTGATGGGCGCATCGGTCTGGATGTAAACCATAGGCTTGCTCGGGTCGGCCTGCCTGGCCACCGAACTGACCACGCCCAAGGTCACCGAATTCTGCAATCCCTCCGGACTGCCCATAGCAAATACCAGCTCACCCTGATGTACGAGGCGGTGGCTGCCGAGCGATAACGTCGGCAATCCGGTCTCATCGATCTTGAGCAAGGCAAGATCGGTGTCCTTATGCAGTCCGATCAGCCGCGCCTCAACCACGCGCTGCTTGCCCTCGGGCGACAACTGGTCGGGAGAATCGACCGAAGGAGTGGGCAGAGCGACGTGGATGCGCTGCGCCCCTTCGACGACGTGCGCATTGGTCATGATGTATCCATTCGAGTCGACGATCACTCCCGAGCCGATGACGTGCTCGCGCGCTATGACGGCCGTTTCGCCGTGAGTGCTCTGTTCCAGAGCCCCGTATCCCGAGACCACAATCTGCACGACCGCCGGGGAGATCCTGGCGGTAAGCTTTTCGATGGCGGAGTTGAGCTGCTGGAGGACCATCGGAGCTTCGGCTGGCTGCGTGCCCATCGCCTTCGCGGCCTGAGTCGGGGATTTCGTGGGTTCGCCTTGAGTCGACTTTTCGTTCGCGGACGGGGGATTTTGCGGTGCCGCATCTGCGTTCTGGCCAAAGCTTAGCCCTGCAAGCAACAGGAACCAACAGCACGCAGACAGGGCTAAACGAGACACAGGGAATTGGACTCTCGAACGGCAAGCGGACACGCGCATCGGCGACATTCTCCTGGGAACCAACTCTACAGAATTGCAGCGCAAATCGTCAGTACGCCGGAAAACAACAAGGGCGAATCTCTTTTTTAGATTCGGATCGCGACGGCGGGGTTCATCTGACGAGGTTGAAGCGGCGGAGTTGCGATCTTCTAATGGGCTCAGTCCTGCTTCTTCTTCGACGGCAGATATTTTTTCTCGATGGAAGCGACGACCACATAATTCGGATCCACCATCTCATTCAGATGAATTTTCCCGACTTGCGAGAGCAGCTCATAGGCGTCGAGTTCCGATAAGCCGTAGTCTCGATGGATCCAGTGGACCAGCTCGGTGAAGGCGATGCGCAGGGCATCGTCGAGCGGGCGATACGCTCCGACCGTCATGATGGCGTCGTCGTTTTCGAACTGCGGCCACGCGATTGTGCGGCCTTTGATTATGCTCAACTGCACACGCGCCTTGAGCGGAACCTCAATGGCTGTTCCCGCGACTTCGCCATCGCCCATGGCGGCGTGGCCGTCGCCGATATAAAAAAGCCCGCCTTTGACATTCACAGGAAAATACACGGTATTGCCGACGCTCGCTTCGGGAGAATCCATATTGCCGCCAAATTCGGCGGGAACAACCGAACTGCGGGCCTCGCCGTTCGCGGGCGCGACCCCGATGCAGCCGAAGAATGGATGCAGGGGAATCTTGACGGAAAAATCCGAATCGAGCGCTTTGAAGGTCGCCGCATTTGCTGCGTGATCGATGTGATAGAACCACACGCGCTCGGGCAGCGGAGGGTGCAGCATGGGCGTGTAACTGGTCTCGTTGAGCGCGCCAAAGCCGGGAGCGAACGCTCCTACCCCGGTGTCGCCATCGACTTCGAGCGAGAGAATCTTTACCGCGAGCGTGTCGCCGGGCTCCGCACCCTCAATATAGAACGGCCCCGCCAGAGGATTGTCTCCCTTCGACATGCTGAGGGTGTCGCCCGGCTTGCGCAGCGCATTTCCGAAGCAGTCGAGCGTGTTGGTGTCGAGGATATCGCCCGATTTCAGACGCGCGACTGGCTCCGCCGTGGCAAAGAGGTATTTCACATTGTCGATGGTGGTGGTGTAGTGAACAGCATTGGCGGATGACGATGAGTTGGATTGCGCGTGAAGGACATTCGATTGCCCACGAACGAAAAGGGACGCGCCGAGCACGATTCCCAGCAGCGGCAGAACTCCGCTTTCGAGCTTCATCCCATCTACCTCATTCGTGTCGATGCACGTCCGGGTGCTGTGGCCGCGCGTGGACGCCCGGCGTTCCTTCAGCACGACGAGTTAGCACGACAGACTTCGGCACGACGAATCAGAACGAATACTTCAACGAGAACTGAATCAGTCGCGGCGTGCCGTTGGTTTGCGTGATCTGGCCCACCGAAGATGTGTCGGCGATGTTCGCTGTTCCCGTTCCCAGCGGGTTTTGGAAGGACGGGTGATTGAACAGATTGAAGGACTCGGCACGGAAGTGCAGGGCCTGCCGCTCGCCGATTTTAAACATCTTGCCGATCGTGAAGTCAACGTTCGCCTGGCGTGGGCCGATAATGCAATTACGCGGCGAATTGCCGTAGCCGGTCGCGCCATCCGGGGAGTTCGGAACCATCGGCGCCGACAGGTAAGCGTTGGGGTTGACCCAGTTTGCGATCTTGGCCTGCAGGCTGCCCGAAGTCAAGGCGTTGCTGCAATCGAAGCCAGGAGCGAAATTGGCGGTAGCGACCGGTGAACTGGCCAGCGTATAAGCCGATGCGCCATTGGAATCGAAAATCGTGATCGGCGAACCCGATTGCACGACAATGACGCTGTTGACCTCCCAGCCGCCGGCCACGTATCCGAAGGCGTCGTGGCGGCTGGCGTAGAAGGGCAGAGCATAGTTGAAGCTGGTGACAAAGCGCTGCCGGTGATCGAAATCGGAAAGCCCTCTCGAGGCGTCGCCGCTGAGTTGATCGTTGACGCGAGTAATAAAGGCCACGCTGGCGGTGGAAACGTCATCGATCGACTTCGACCAGGTGTAGGCGCTTTGGAAATACAATCCTTTGGAAAACTTGTGTGAAACCGTCGCCTGGAGACCGTTGTAGTGGGAATCGGAGTTGGGATAGAACGCTTCCAGCAACGCGGGATTGACGCCATTATAAGGCGCCCGGGCCAGCGCGTTAGCGGCCGTATTCGTAGTAATTGTGTTTGGCGTTTCGGGGGCACCGGACACGCAACTGGCGCCGCAATTCAAGGTGATTGGATTCGACGGGCTCGCCAGAGACGGTTGGTCGGGATCAAAAGTAGAGCGGAGGTGCGTGCCTTTGGTACCGACGTATCCAACTTCAAGCACCCAGTTTCTACCCAGCTGGCGTTGCACGGTCATGTTCCACTGCTGCGTCGTGGGCACAGTCCAGTGCAGAGGAACGGCCAGACCAAACAGGCCGTCGATGTTGCCCGAGTATACCGGCCCTCCGCTCAATCCGGTCGTGTCCGGAGTGTTGAGGGTGCAACTGGGATTCAATTTCTGGTTGCAGTAAGGGAAGCCCTGAAAAGCCGAAGGCTGTGGCGCGTAGGCCCCGCTCAGAGTACCGAGCGACGGTAGTGGGAAGGAGCCAGTCGCGGGGCAGATCGCCGTTGGCGCCGCATTGAACATACAGCCCATCCCCAGTCCACCGCTGCTTACCGGCGTGCTTGGGCCGCCGGACAACGGGAAGAACGGAGCCGTAAACGAGAGGTTATCCACCGCGCCGATATCTTCGCGGACGCTGTAGATGCCGTAGCCAGCGCGAATCACGGTGTCGTGCTTGCCGGCTACGTCATAGGCAAAGCCGATGCGCGGCTCGCCCACCAGCGAGTATTCGTTATTCAGAGCGGCGCTATTAAGAGTCGCGGCGGCAGTTACCGTAGGAAAACCATACTTCGCCGCGCACCTCGGGAACACGAAGGGATTGTTGGTCGGGGGATTGGCATCCGAAAGTACGGCATTGCCTAAATGGCAGAGCTTGTCCCAAGCGGCTCCCACCCACTCCGCGCGTACTCCAAGGTTCAGCGTTAAAGTCTGCGAGACGCGGTAATCATCCTGGGCGAAAGCGGAAAAAGCGGGAATGTGGTAATCGTGATTGGCCACGCCGCCGCCCGCTTCGCCAAGGAATGTATATCCCTGCAGGAAGTTCTGGAAGTCGGTGATGCTGGAAGTCGTCGCATTTCCATCGGAGAAATACAACAGACCGTTGTCGAGCACGGGCAGGTCGCGGCGAATCGATGTGCGGTCAATTTCACCGCCGAAGCGGAAAGAGTGCTTGCCGTTTGTCCAGCTGAGTGTATCGAGGTAGACGAACGAATCCGACAAGGCCGATTGCAGCTGATTAGGAAATGGCCCGATCTGAAAGGTGTTGAGCTGGAATCTGTACATATCGGGCGCGCCGACGGCGCTGATGCCCAGGTCGGCGGGCGACGTGCCGGGGACGGGAACGTTGTTGAGCGAGTCGCTGATGATATTTGCGCCGAAGCGAAACTCGTTGATCAGCGAGTTGGTAAAGGAATGGGTTTCGGCAATGCTGCCGAACCGTCCGCGCAACGGGACATCGAGAGGGAAATTCAGGTTGGTGGCGTAAGCCGGGTAACCGGTTTGCACCTGCAGGTTATCGGCGCCGAACGGTTCGTAGGTTTCGGAATCCGACCAGAAGAATCGCCAGGAGATGCGATCTTTGCCCTGGTTGAAATCTTTGTCCCAGTTGGCGGTGAATTGATCGTCCCGGTATCTGCCGGGCTCGCTGAGCTTGAAGCTGCCGTAATTGACGGCCGAACTGCATGCGCCGGTGGCTGGGTTGTAGGTCTGCGTTACGCCTGGGGCCCCGGCGACGGTGGGAATAAGAAAGCCTCCGCCTCCGCCGAACTGATTTCCTGTAGCGTTCAGCAACGCCAGCGCGACCGGATCAATGGAGGGAGCCGTCAGGGTGATCGCCGGGCATCCAGGCGTACCGGCAACTGCCGGGCTGCTGAAGACAGACGCGAGGTTTGCCGCGCTGCGATTGGCTGGCAAGACGGGGATGCTGGTATTGATGTATGTTCCCAACGAATCGCCGCTACGCTGCCGCGTGCCCTGATAGTTCACATAAAAGTAGCCCAGCTTGGCCTTCGGAGTAACCGGACCTCCGAAATCTCCGCCGAAGATGTTCTGCTTGAGATCGAACTTGCCGACGAAAAAGTCCTCAGCATCGAGCACCGAGTTGCGGAAATACTCCCACAAATCGCCGTGGAATGTGGCTGTTCCGCTTTTCAGAATGGCGTTGATGTTGCCGCCGCCGTTGCGTCCCTGGGTGGCGTCATACAAGCTGGTGCCGACCTTGAACTCCTGAATCGAGTCGGGATTGGGAACCGGCGTGTAGGTGAGTTCTCCAAACGAATAATCGGAAGCGGAAACTCCCTCAATCAGATAGTTGTTGTTATCTTCCCGCCCGCCGTTGACGTCGATGCGGACATCGCCGCGACCCAGTGCTGCGGCGTTATTCAGGTTCGCCGACGCGCCCGCCGAAAGATCCAACAACTGCTGAAAGTTGCGGGTCGCCAGCGGCAAGGTGCTGACGGAGGTTGAACTGATGGATTCTCCCGTAGTCGCGTCGCTCGTATTCACCTGCGCCGCCTCGGCTTGGACTTCCACAATTTCCTTCACCGTACTGAGTTTGAGCACGGCCGTGATGCGCGTGGTCTCTGTGATGCGCACGGTCACGCCGGGAAACTTGGTATCGGGAAAGCCGGCCGCGCTCACCGCCACCGTATAGTTGCCCGCCGGCAGCAGGGTGGCATTGAACAGGCCGGAGGTGTCGCTCTTCAGCTGGCGCACCAGTTCACCGGTAGCTTCGCTGGTCACGTCGACCTTGGCGTTCGCGATGACCGCTCCGGATGCATCCTGAACCACGCCACTGATCGCGCCGTTTGTTCCGCCCTGCGCGAACGCAAGCGAAGCCAAAAACACCGCCAGCAATATCCCGCCTAAGCTGCGAAGAATCGACATAACCCCTCCCGGTGGATGGTTAGACCTCTTGCAAACTGCAGTATTTTTGAAACGGATAATTAAATACGCCCCTGGAAGGCCTGTCAATACGTAATGCGTGAGATAGAAATTATGAATAGCTGCCAAATGGCGCACAGTGTGGTCGGAGTTGTGCCAGTTTGCATTGGAAGTTCACAGCAAGACACTGGGTGCTTGTTACTCAGTCCAGAGATGACTGAGAAGTGACAACTGCGCTACTGAATCGCGTTGCCGTAAGTCGGCACGCCCTGCTGCACAAGAAAGAGCAAAGTCTGCCCGCGCGCCGACCAGTCGCTCTGCGCATACTGAGAGATTAATTGCTGCGCCAGCGCGATCGCCTGGTTTTTGGATTGCTCCGATTTCTTCTGTTGGTCTTCGGTCTTATAAATCTCAATCAGCGCCGCTCGCCGGGAAGCGGCGTTGTACAGGGCCTCTGGAGCGACCGGAGAGTCAGGATGTTCTTTCACATATTTTTCGTAAGTTTCCGCTTCTTTGTCGGGGCATTTGGAAGATCCCTGCCAGTCACCGCAAAGTTTGTTGTCGATCAGGTGAAAGGCGGCGAGCTGCGCCCACCTGGAGTCGGGAAACTTCTTCATCACCTGCCTCATCGCCTGCTCGTCGATGCCTCCGCGAAGGTACGGCTCTTTTTCTCGGGCGGAAGGACGGGATTGCAGATCCGACTTCTCGATTTGCCAACGTATGTCGGCGGCACGATACAAGGATTCGCCAGCCAGCGGCGCGGTTGGGAAGATGTCGTAAACGCGCCGATACAGCCGCAATGCATCCTGCGCCGCGCCCCGGCGTCCGTGTGGGCGGCTGGCTTCATCTTCGGAATCGGCGGCGGCGCCAAACAGGATGCGGTCGCCATTTGGAGTCGACGCCCACACCACGCCCGTATCGACCACCCAGCCGGTGATAGTTTTGCCTTCATCTTCTTCCTCGTTAATGAAGGCGGCGTCGCGCATGGGCGAGCCGAGCATAGCCTCGACGTGCAGCCAGTCGTGGCTCTTTTCGAGGAGAACCAATTCGCGCCCGCGTTCAACGTTTGCCAGCTTATTGGAAGTATTATCGGGAGACAGATAAAGAACTGCTTCGCGCACCAGCGTGCCGCGATCGGCCGCCAGCAGCAAAGGATTTCCCAACGCCAAGAGCACGGTCAAGCGCAGCAGTATAGTAATCGGTTTCACGGTCGTGTTCTTCTCCAGATTCGAGGGTAGCATGCAGATTTAAGATGCGAGGAACAGGCTGTGGCAGCGGCATAAATGCGTCGTTGGTCGTTCGTCGCTGGTCGTTCGCCGTGCAGTGCGATGTGAAGCTGCCAGTTTGTCCCCCAGGATTGCGGACGACTAACGACCATCAACTTTAGCGGCGAAGAGGCCGCCGCTGGCGCCGGTGGTTTATGAGGTCGGGGTAACCATCGCTTTGTAACCCCCGTGATCTATACATCTACCACTGTTCCGATAATCTTAAGGTCAGCAGCGGAGGTAAAGAACATCAAATCGTTGCCTGTTGCAATCGGGCTGCAATACTCAATCAATTCGTAACCCGCTCAACGTTGCTTTCATCGAATCTAACCTTCCGGTCCCGCGCCCGGTAAGCTCGGTGCAACCAAGAGCTTTTGCTCACGGACGCCGCCGAGCCAAAACCGGCATTTCTAGCGAGGAGACCTAATCCATTTATGAAGTTGTTTTGCGCAGCGATTCTCACGGTATTGCTCGTCCTAACCAGCCTTGCCCCAGCCCAAATCAGGTCGGCCAGGGGGACCGTCATCACTCCTGATTCCAGCATCGAAAAGCCCAGCGACATTGGAATGCGCGCCCACACCAACATCCACATATTACTGCCCACGACGCCGCTGCCTTTGGCAGATGAGCGACCTTTTGGCGCACCGTATTCCGGTTACGCCTATGAGACACCCGCCTCTCTGGCCTGCGTATACAACCTGGTCACTGTCGTCACGGGGTGCAGTCCAAATTCGGTGACAAACAACCCCACCGGCGGCTCCAAAATGATCGCCATTGTGGATGCTTACGACGCCCCGAACGCGGCCAGCGATCTGGCAAAATTCTCGACTCAGTTCGGATTGCCAGCCGCGAACTTCCAGACCGTTTACGCCAGCGGAAGCAAGCCGGCCTACAACGCGGGATGGGAATTTGAAGAGTCGTTGGACGTGCAATGGGCGCATGCCATGGCCCCGGGAGCCGAGATCGTGCTGGTAGAAGCCGCCTCCAGTAGTTTGACCGATCTGATGACAGCCGAAGACATGGCCAGCAAAATGGTGAATGCCACTGGCGGCGGCGAAGTTTCCAACAGTTGGGGAGGTGGGGAATTCTCCGGCGAGGCAAGTTATGATTCGCATTTCGTCAAAGCGAATGTCGTTTTCCTCGCGTCGGCAGGGGACAGTCCGGGAACGATGTATCCCGCTGCCTCGCCGAATGTAGTGGCCGCCGGAGGGACTACGGTGCGCCGCACCCCGTCAACGGGCGCGTTCTTGTCGGAGTATCCGTGGGATTCGGCAGGCGGCGGGGTGAGCTTGTATGAACCGCGTCCCAGTTTCCAGAGCGCAATCTCCACCCTGGTGGGAAATTACCGGGGTGTTCCCGACCTGTCGTTCGATTCCGATCCCGTCACCGGGGTCTGGGTCTACGATTCCAACGCAGGAGGATGGAACATCGTAGGCGGGACGAGTGTAGCCTCGCCGGCGCTGGCCGGAATCATCAACTCGGCCGGAAGCTTTAATTCCTCCTCTAGCGCAGAGCTGTCGGTTATCTACAACAACCGCAGCACTACAGCCGATTTCCGCGATATTACGGTAGGCTTCTGCGGGCCGTACGGAGGCTACTCTGGCGTAGTGGGATGGGATCCCTGCACCGGCGTAGGTGTCGTCTTCGGCAAGAAAGGGAAGTAATCCTTATTTCGCAAAAACGGGCCTGCCCACTTCATTGCGGGTAGGCCTTTTTTTTTGCCAAGACCATGGGCACATCCGCTGAACCATATCGCCCGATTGCTGTTGACAAGTGCGCAAGCATTGCTATAGAGGATGTCCACCATGATGTCCCGGGCAGCCGCGCAGCAGATTGCCATTCGTGACCTCAAAACCATCGACGACCTCACGCGCTTGAAGGCGGTCGAAAAGGAAGTTTGGGGAATGTCGGACGAAGATGCTTTGCCGCTCACACTGGCCATTGCCTTAAAAACGGCAGGTAATATTTTCGTAGGCGCCTTTGACGGGGCGTCTGGCAAGGATAAGTTGGTTGGCTTTGCGTTCGGATTCCTCGGGCGCGAGCACGGACGCACCACCATTCACTCGCACATGCTCGCTGTGCTCGATGCCTACCGGCATCTGGATTTAGGGTCGCGGCTGAAACAGGCGCAGCGTGAGCGTGCGCTGGCGATGGGGGTTCAGGAGATGACTTGGACCTTCGATCCGCTGCAGAGCCGCAACGCGCATTTCAATTTCGCTAAATTAGGCGTAGTTTCCGAGACTTACAAGGTCGATTTCTATGGTCCAGAGACTTCGAGCACGTTGCATCGCAACGGAACTGACCGTCTGTGGGTGCGGTGGATTCTGAATTCGCGGCGGGTGCGCGACCGGCTGGCGGGAAAAAGTACGACTG
>JASHOU010000157.1 GCA_030038475.1 Terriglobales bacterium
GCGGCACGAGTGAACTTGTGCCCTTCCCATTCGTGGCAAGCGCCGGGTTTTTCGGCCATTACCTACCAGCGTACGGGAAATCGGGCGGCGTATGATTCTTGCATGTCTTTGCGCTCACGGGAGTCCAGTTCTCCGTCCTCATCGAAGTCTGTTTCCCCGGTGACTGCGCCGAGTGGGCTGAGCTTTGAAGAGGCGCGGCGGCTTGTTGAGAGCCATGCGACGAATGTGACAGCCAGTGAAACCGAGACGCTCGAGCTGCTGGGGGCGAGCGGACGAGTGCTGGCGGAGGGGATTGTTGCGGACCGGGACTTTCCTCCGTTTGCGCGGGCGACGCGGGACGGGTACGCGTTGCGGGCTGAGGATTTGGCGGAGATTCCGGCGAAGCTGGAGGTTATCGGCGAAATTAAGGCGGGAGATTGGCCCGATCCCGGCGTGTTGTTGGTGGGACGCGGGCAGGCGGTGGGAATTATGACGGGGGCGCCGCTGCCGCAGGGAGCGGATGCGGTGGTGATGGTGGAGGATACCGCGGTGATAGATGGATCCCACCCTAACGTCGCAGAAGACGCGACGTTAGGGTGGGGCAGCCACGTAGGGTCGGGCAGCCGCGCGTCAGGATCGAATTCTCTTGGGCAAAAATCAGACGGTAGATTTGTTGAGGTTCGGCGCGGTGTCAAGGCGGGCGAGAATTTTGTTCCGCGAGGAGCTGAGGCGCGGGCGGGGCAAGTTCTGCTGGAGCGCGGACGAAGGCTCGACCACGCGGGGGTTGCGCTGGCGGCAGCGGTGGGTAAGAGCCGTGTGGCGGTCTTCCGGAAGCCGCGTGTGGCGGTGGTTTCGACCGGCGATGAAGTGGTGGAGATCGATGCGACGCCGGGGCCGGCGGAGATTCGGAATTCGAATTCGTATTCGCTGGCGGCGCAAATTCAAAATGCCGGTGGGGAGGCGGTTCGGCTGGGGATCGCTCCGGATGAGCGGGGACGGCTGCGGGCTTTGATCGAAGAGGGATTGAAGTGCGATTTGCTGTTGCTGACGGGCGGCGTTTCGATGGGGAAGTATGACCTGGTGGAGCAAGTTCTCGGAGAGTTGGGGGCGGAGTTTTATTTTACGGGAGCGAAGATTCAGCCGGGGCGACCGGTGGTGTTTGGGGCGTGCGAGGTCGGCGAACGTGGTTCCCACCCTAACGCGGCAAAAGACGCCGCGTTAGGATGGGGCACCCCGCAGTCAGCAACAGGCAGCATTAGGAAATATTTCTTTGGGCTGCCAGGAAATCCGGTTTCGGCCATGGTGACGTTCGAACTTTTCGCGCGGCCGATGGTGGAAGCGTTGGCGGGGATGACGACTCGGCGGTTGGTCTTTCTGCGGGCGCGGTTGAAATCGGAGGTACGAACGAAGACCGGGTTGACGAGATTTCTTCCGGCAGCGCTGGGCGGAGATTTTGAGAATGCAGAGGTGGAACTGGCGCCGTGGCAGGGTTCGGGCGACATCGCGGCGCTGGGGCGGGCGAATTGTTCTGTGGTGATTGCGCCGGACCGGGAGCGGATCGAGGCGGGCGAGTGGGTGCCGGTTCTTCCAATGTAAATGTTTCGGGCGGCTCGGGTGATTTCTCCTGCGACGAAAAAGCAGATAACCACGGAGGGCACAGGGGAGCACGGAGGAATCCTCGGCGGGGCTTGCGGATGCTTCTGCACTGCAGAATGCGATAACCTGATTTCGATGGTCTGATTTTCTATGGCCTTGATTTCTATGAAAAGGAAAGCCTCAGATGGCGTTTCGCGCGGGCTCTCTCATTATGACGGGAGCGGGCGGGCGCGGATGGTGGACGTGTCGGAAAAAGCGCGAACTGTGCGGGAAGCGGAAGCCAGCGCGTTTGTCGCGATGACGCCGGAGGTGCTGCGGGCGCTGCCGAAAAATCCGAAGGGCGATCCACTTGAGGTGGCGCGAACGGCGGGAATCATGGCGGCGAAGCGGACGGCGGAGTTGATTCCAATGTGCCATCCGGTGCCGCTGGCGTACGTTGATGTGACTTTGCGCGTGTGCGAAAATGGCGTTGCTATTGCCACAATAGTAAAGACTGCGGCGGAGACGGGTGTGGAGATGGAGGCGCTGGTGGCGGCGAGCGTAGCGGCGCTGACCGTCTACGATATGTCCAAGGCGCTGGATAAGGGAATCGAGATACACGAGGTGGTCCTGGAGCGGAAGTCGGGAGGGAAGAGCGGGGAGTATCGCAGAACGCAGAAGCGGGGCTAGCTTTCATTCCTGGCGAGTTGCATATGTCCCTCGCTCCCGACCCCAGCAAGCAAAAGCGGTTTGATGTGGTTCCGGTCGCTCAGGATGACAGTTTTTGTTTTATGTTGAACTTCTATTCAGTCGGCTGACATGGCAAGCAACATCAAAATTCTGCTGGTGGATGACAACCCGATGGTGTTGGGGATGCTGCAGCAGGCGCTCGGGGCGCTGGGCGAAGTGACGGTGGCAAACGATGCGGCGGATGCGCTGTTGAAGGCGGTCGAAGAGGTTCCGGATGTGCTGATCAGCGACTATCGCATGCCGGGCATGGATGGGCGGCAGTTGCTGGAAAAATTAAAGAGCAGGCCGGCGACAGCGGGGATTGCGGTGATCCTGATGGCGAGCAAGGCGGACATCAGCGAACGATTGTCGATGCAGGATCCGATTGAAGATTACCTGGAAAAACCATTCTTTCTGAAAGATGCCACGCACAAGATCAAGCGCGTGGTCGATCGCATCGCGCTCGAAAAGATGAGCAAGGCGGCTTCGAGCGACGGCGTGCTGCGCGGCAGTTTGTCGCAGATGAATGTGATCGACCTGGTGCAATCGCTGGAGATGGGGCGCAAGAGTTGCCTGCTGACGATGACGAAAGCCGACGACAAATGCGAGATCTATTTCAGCCAGGGACAGGCGAAACACGCGGTGTATGGGCCGATTACGGGCGATGAGGCGGTTTTCAAAGTGCTACGCTGGACGGAAGGAAACTTCCAGATCGACTTCAACGGCAAGTCTTCGCAGGAAACGACGACGCTGAACACGCAGGGATTGCTGATGGAGGGATTGCGCCTGCTGGATGAAGCGCAGCGGGACGCGGCGGCCGAGGGTGAGGATGTCCTCCTCGATAGCTGAGCGTACGCTGGGCGGAGCTACGGCGGCGGTGTTGACGGTCAGCGATTCGTGCTCACGCGGCGAAAGAGAGGATCTCTCTGGTCCGGCGGTGGCGGAAGCGCTGGCGGGGAACAATTTTCAAGTGGTGGCGCGAGAGCTGGTGGCCGATGAGCGCGCCGCGATTCAGGAAAAACTGATTGAGCTGTGCGCGACGGCGCGGCTGGTGGTGACGACGGGCGGGACGGGGATCGCTCCGCGGGATGTGACACCCGAAGCGACGATCGCGGTGTGCGAGCGAATGGTGGAAGGGATCGCGGAGCAGATGCGACTGGCGGGCGCGCAGAAGACGCGCTTTGCCGCGCTGAGCCGCGCCGTGTGCGGCGTTCGCGGAAAGAGCCTGATTTTGAATCTGCCGGGAAGTCCGGCGGGAGCGGTCGAGTCGCTGGAGGCGGTGGTGGAATTGCTGCCGCATGCGCTGGAGTTGATTGCGGGAGAGACGGGGCATGAGGGTGGTTAGTGGCTAGTGGTTGGTTGTTAGTCGTCAATCGATAGTCAATAGTCCTCAGTCGTTGGTCGCGTAAACTTACCTCTTGAACAAAATCAAACATCTTATTCGTGCGTATGGCGACTGGATCCGGCATGTGCTTGCGCCACTGGGGCCGTGGGGAATGCTGGCGTTTGCGGCGGTGGATGGGTCGTTTCTTGGTATGCCGCTGGACGCAATTTTTGTCAGTTACGTTTACAACGATCGCCGGCGCTTCCTGTTGTACGTGTTGCTGGGCTCGGCAGGATCGGCGCTGGGGAGCATCGTTATTTATGTGATCGGATACACGGGCGGCGAAGTATTGTTGCGCAAGCGGCTGCCGGCGGCGCGGTTCGAGAAGATTCACGCGTCGTTCGAGCGCCATGAATTCTGGGCGCTGATGTTTCCGGCGATGTTGCCTCCGCCGATGCCGTTCAAAGCGGTGGTGCTGGCGGCGGCGGCGTTTGAGATGAATTTCGGCCATTTTCTGCTGGCGATTTTTGCGGGAAGGTTCGTGCGTTTTTTGATTGAGGCGCTGCTGACGCTGTGGTTTGGCCCGGGGATTGTGGAATTCACCACGGAGGTTTTTGCCCACCACGTTCTGTGGATCGCAGCCGGCGTGGTTGCGTTGGCCGCGGCGTGGATCGTCTGGCGACGGGCGCGGCGTCCGCTCCCAGATCAGCCGGTGGGCTCGAAGATTTTGTAGGCGCGATTCAGTGGCAGAGAAAGTCGGTTATGCTCAAACCCTTATGCTGAAAAACTGGCTGCTTAGCCTGATCCGCAGCGCTGGATACGAGATTTTCAAAGCGCCGGCGGCGACGAAAAACGAACATCAGGCGATCGTTCCACTGGCGTCGTATGCTCCGTGGAATCTCGATTCCGCATTTATCAAAATCTACGAGCAATGCCGGACGCACACGCTGGTCGATATCTACCGCTGCTACGATCTGTGGTCGGCGGCGGGTGAAGCGGCGAAGCTTGAGCGCGGAGATTTGCTGGAGGTTGGAGTGTGGCGCGGAGGGACGGGCGCGCTGATCGCGGCGCAGAGCGCGCAACGGATTCCTTCGGCGCGGGTGTTTTTGTGCGACACCTTCACTGGCGTGGTGAAGACGGGAGCGCAGGACACGATTTACAAAGACGGAATGCACGCGGATACATCGGCGGAAATCGTGGAGCAGCTATTGGCGCGGCTCGGCCTGAAGAATGCGGTTGTGCTGAAGGGGATTTTTCCGGAGGAGACGGCGGCACGGGTGCAGGATCGCGTGTTCCGCTTCTGCCACATCGATGTTGACGTGTACCAATCGTCGAAGGATATCTGTGAGTGGCTGTGGCCGAGGCTGGTTTCGGGCGGACTGGTGGTGTTCGACGATTATGGGATGCGTGGCACGGAGGGAGTGCAGCGATTTGTGAATGAGTGGCGAGGGCGCGAGGACTTGATCTTTTTTTACAACCTGAATGGACATGCGGTGTTTGTGAAGAGATAGCGGGGGCTGGGGGTGGCGGAGAACGGGCCGTCCCTCCGGGACTTGAAAGAGATATTCCACTCTTCCCAGCGCCGAGGCGCTGGGCTAAGGTGGGACGCCCCTCCGGGGCTGGATTTCGTTAGGCTGCGGCGGCTGTGTCGCGAGGTTTGCCGGAGCGCGCGACGAGAACAGCGAGAGCGGGAAGGCCGAACATGACTGCGGTGAAGAGCAGGTCGCCTTCGAGTGTGTGGCGGAAGAATGGGATGCCAGCGGCGTAACAGGTCATGAGGCCGGCGAGCGTTTTAGGGTAGGTCGGCCATGCGGCCCAGACGCCGAAATTGCTCACAATAAAAAATGAAAGAGAGCTGGCGAGCGCGGCGCCTCCGACGCGCAGCCAGTCTTTGGTCGATTGCAGAGTCGTATTTTCGCGGAGGTTCGTTCCCAGCCACAAGATCGCGGCATACCAGGCCCAGGTGATGAAGTGGTCCCAGGAGAATGGGTAGGCATAGACAAACTTGTCGAGGATGATATCGGAGGCTGCGAGCAGAGCGAAAGGTATCCATAGCTGGCGGCGCGAACCACGCGCGCCGAAATAGAGCAGCGCCGCGGCTACGGGAGTGAAATTCCAGGGATGCGGCGAGAAGGGCATCCGTGCCAGGAACGCGAAAATAACGAATAGATAAGCCAGCATGAGGCACCTCGTTACGATCCATTAGGATTGTTGCGCGAGCGGATGCTAGCGGTCAAGCGCGTGGGATTGCCGGTGGTCGTCCTAATTTAACTTTCACCACGGAGACACGGAGAAGGCCGAACGTCTTGGCATAACTTCCATTTCTGCTGTGCGGATTTAAGGCCATCTCAGGTGACTTAGTGATCGGCGGTGAGAAAAAGGAAAATTACGGATTCTTCGTTCCAGTTCCCGTACCTCCGATGCCGAAACGTTCTTCTACCGCTTGCAGATTGCTGTTCAAAAGAACGACCGCTCCGAGAGTGGCGCGGGCGCGGCCGGGGTAGGCGTAGCGAAGGTCGCGGAAGCGGATGAGATAGGCGGCGCGCGAATTCTCGACTGGATCCTCAGCGAGTTGTTCGGTTTCGGTGATGGGATATTGGGCCCAACTTAGATAGACGCG
Source organism: Terriglobales bacterium (assembly GCA_030038475.1). Taxonomy (GTDB): domain Bacteria; phylum Acidobacteriota; class Terriglobia; order Terriglobales; family Acidobacteriaceae; genus Acidiflorens. Next base: position 6,228 of record JASHOU010000157.1, read on the forward strand.
TCCGAGGTAGGTTTTCTTCGCGGCCAGAGTGACGGGCGTTTCTTCGGGCTTGTAGTGGATCTGCATGTCGGATTCGGGATCGACTTCGGGAGACATGGAATTGAAGTTCAGAGAATCAACATCCATGGTGGCGAAGAAAGCGGAGGTTTCGACGACTCCATACCAGCGAAAGGGATTGACCCAGTAGGGATACGCCGAGGCACGGAGGGCGTCGACTCCCTGATAATTGCGGGCTTCGAGAGCGGCGACGGCGCGGCTGTGCTCGAAATAGCGCAATCCCCACGAGCCGACGACGGCTATGAGCGCGACAGTCGCCGCCAATCTTCCCTTGGGCATCGCGGTTTTGGGGCGTGCTCCGATTTCTTCGTTGATGAGCGAAAACAGAGACGGGACGATGAGCCCGAGAGTCAGAACGACGAGAAGAACGGGATCGACGATGAAGACGAGATCGGCGGAATACCAGCGCTCGGAGAACGGCCAGAAGGGACGTACTCCGTAATTGTTGGTGAAATCTAAGAGAATATGGCTGAAGCCGGCGAGGCAGGCGTAGGCGAAGAGCAATCCCCAGCGCGGGGGAAGGTTGGGATTGCGCGTCTTGCGCCCGCGCAGACGCCAGATGAGATAGATGAAGGCGACGACTGCGGCGGCGACGATGGGTGTGCCGAGAAAAGAATGGGTGAAACCGCGATGATGGTTGAGTCCGAAGGCGGAGCCACCGAAGCGGCTGAAGACGTCGAGGTCGGGAGCTTCGGCGGCGAGGGTCAGAGTGACGGTTGCGAGCGCGGTCTTGCGGTTGAGTCCAGCGCGGCCCAGATTGGCACCGAAGAGGAAGTGGGTGACGGGTTCCAAAGGAGTTTATAAGAGTTTAGCCGATGGAGGTTTGGCTGATCGAGAGATCGGCGAAGTCATGCGGGCACCACAAGAGACAAAGCATCTTGCTCGATGGTCATGCGGGCGGGCAGGCGGCCGAGAAGTTCGCCATCAGCTTCGACGTAGACGCGGTCTTCATTTCGAACGTCGCCTTTTCGGCTGGCGTGGGTTGCATTGTCTTTGGCCCCATCATCGTCATTGGCCGCATCGTCGCTTCCACCGTTGCCATTCTGTGGCAAACGGCAAACAACTTCCGAGCAGCTGAGCAGGTCGATGCCGTCAATGCTCCAGGGATGGCCGAGGAGCGCGCTGGCAACGTATTGGAGATAAGCATTGCGGCTGGCGGTGCGGCACATGACGATGCGCAATTGGCTCAAGTCGAGCGAGGCTCCGGGAACCAATTCGCGCAGGACGTTCCCGAAATAACGGATCCTGACGGCGAGAAGCTCGGTGAGCAAGGCGCGTTGCCGCACGCCGTTGCCGTTCGAGCATTCCGCCTCGAACTTCCTCATGCGATGCGTGGCCCATAGCTGCCAGGCTTTGAAGTAATACGCGGCCATGCCCGAGCTGTTTTTGAGCTCGGCGGTCAACTTGTAGAACAGGTGCGCATCGACGCCGATTCCGGCGGCGACGGTAAAGTAGCGAGCGGCGGATTTGCCGTGGAAATCCTGGTATTCGATGCGGCCGAGCGGAATGCGGCGGACCTTGCCACCGATGAGAGCCTGGGCGGCGGCTGCGGGACGAAACGGAACGCCGATGTCATGGGCCAAGGCGTTGGCGGTGCCGAAGGGAAGAATGGCGAGCGCGACAGGCGTACCGGCTAAGGATTGAATGACATCGTGAATGGTACCGTCGCCTCCGCAGGCAAAGACGGTGTCGCTGCCGGCGGCGACAGCGCAGCGGGCGTTGTCCGTCGCTTCACGGCTGGAGCGGCAAACGGTGAGCTCGGTGCGGAGTCCGGCGGACTGAAGGATGCCGATGGCGTGGTTCAGTTCGGCGTCGCGCTTTTTTCCGCGACGGCCGGAATTGGGATTGAACAGGATGGTGACCTTGCGCATTCGTGGCGCCGACTCTGTATTGAGTTTATCGCAGCAGAGTTTATTGCAGAGTGTTGGCGGGACGGTTAAACGCCGGTTTCATGATGGAGTAGACGTGATGGGGAAGGCCGCGCCAGGATATTTGTTTCCAGAGAGTCATGCCGACGCGCTCGGCGACGCGAATTGAGGGCAGGTTTTCGGGACGAATCAGCGAGATCAGGCGATCGGTCTGGAGATTCGCGAAAGCCCAGTCTCGGCAGGCGATGGCGGCTTCGGTTGCGAGACCGCGGCCCCACAGGTCGCGGCGCAGGTGGTAGCCGATTTCGTAGAGGCGGTCGGCGTCAATCTGTTGCGCTACGATGCCGCAGTCGCCGATGAGTTCGGGTTTCTTCGATCGCGTGTTGGATTCCGCGTTGGACTGCGATTCGGCATGTTGGCTGGCGGGCGGTTTCAGTTCCATGGCCCAAAGGCCGACGCCATGTTCGCGGTAGCGTTGGCGGTTGCGGGCGATCCATTGCTCGACGCCGGCACGGTCGTAGGGCGCGGGGTAAAAGCGCATGGTTTCGGGATCGGAGAGAATTTGGGCGAGGGCGTCAGCGTCTTCGGGAGTGAATTCGCGCAGGATGAGGCGGGGGGTTTGGAGAATGGGCATGATTCAATTGTGCGACGGAATTCGGAATTATGTGCTCGTACGCGTTTGCGATTTCTGCGGAGTACACTCAGAGGATGATGGAGCTTGGGCGTTTGCTGGTGATCTTCGGCGTGGCGCTGGTGGTGATTGGGGGCATCGTCATGCTGCTGGGGCGGACGGGGTTGCCACTGGGACGGTTGCCGGGGGATTTTTTGTATCGGGGGAAGAACAGCACCTTTTATTTTCCGCTGGCGAGTAGCGTTCTGATTAGTGTTGTGCTTTCCGTTATTCTCTTTCTGATTGGGCGGATGAAGCGGTAATTTAGACCCGCTCCTCGTCGAGGAGACCTCGGTCGTCCCTCCGGGACTTGAACCGTCAAGAAACGTACCCCGCGCTGAAGCGCGGGGCTAAGCTGAGTCGCCCCTCCGGGGCTGGATTCTTGCGCGTCTTAATTAAGGGGAAGTATATGGAGAAAAGGCACGGTCTGCCGCCTGTTCATCCGGGCGAGGTTATCAGGGAAGATATTCTGCCGTCGCTAGGGCTGTCGGTGACGGCTGCGGCCAAAGCTCTGGGTGTGTCTCGCCAGATGCTGCATGGGATTCTCGCGGGGCGCAAGCCGCTGTCGGCGGTCATGTGTCTGAAGGTGGCCCGTTTGTTCGGCGGGTCGCCGGATGTGTGGATGCGATTGCAGGCCGCCTACGATCTGAAAAGGTCGGAGCAGAACAAGAAGGTCATGGCACGGGTGGCGCGTATCGTGCCGGTCAGGCCGGTCGAAGAGGTTCGAGCCTGATGGGGATGGCGGACCAACTCGGGTTTCAGTTTCGGGCGCCGGAGCGGCGCATCTGGACGGTGCGGGCGCTGGTGGCGGCGGTGCGGACGCATGTGGAGCGCGAGTATTCGGATTGCTGGGTGGAAGGGGAAATCTCCAATCTGCGCATTCCCGACTCGGGGCATTTGTATTTCACGCTGAAAGAAGAAGCGGCGCAGATTCGCGTAGTGATGTTCCGATCGTCGGCGAAGCTGCTGCGGTTTCGTCCGGAGAACGGGTTGCGCGTTACGGTGCGCGGGCGCATTACCGTCTATGAAGATCGCGGCGAGTTGCAGATCTCGGCGGAATTCATGGAGCCGCAAGGCGCGGGCGCGCTGCAGCTGGCATTCGAACAATTAAAGACGCGATTGCAGGCGGAGGGATTGTTTGAGGCGTCGAGAAAAAAACTGATTCCGGCATTGCCACAGAGAATTGGAATCATCACGTCGCCGCAGGGAGCGGCGCTGCGCGACATCTTAAATATTCTGGCACGAAGGCATCATTCGGCGAATGTGGTGATTTATCCGGCGCAGGTGCAGGGCGATGCGGCGGCACGCGAGGTGATGGCCGGGTTGAGACATTTCAATCAGGATTTGCGGCGCGGGAGTGCGGTTGAGGTCATTATTGTGGCGCGCGGTGGAGGATCGGCCGAGGACCTGGCGTGTTTCAATCACGAGGGGTTGGCGCGGGCGGTCGCGGATTCGAAGATTCCGGTAATTTCGGCGATTGGGCACGAGACGGATTTTACGATCGTCGATTTTGCCGCGGATTTGCGCGCGCCCACGCCGTCGGCGGCGGCGGAGCTGGTGATCCGGTCGCGGCAGGAGATTGAAGCGCAGGCGGAAGAGCTGAATCGGCGGCTGGAACGCGCGGTGCGCTACCGGCTGCTGATGGCGCGCCAGCAACTCATCGAGCGGGCGCAGCATGGGGCGTTTGCGCGGATGATGGATGGCATTCACTGGCGGCAGCAGAAGCTCGATGAACAGCGTTTTCGGCTGGAAAAGGCGGAACGGCAAATTCTGGAGAGATGCCGGCGGCGGGCGGAAAATGTGGCTGCGGCAGTTCGGCACTACGATGCGCGACAGCGGCTGGCTGCGGCGCGGCAACAATTGGCGAGCGAGGTGGCGAACCTGGCCGCGGCTGTGCATAAACGGCTACTGGGCAGCCGTGGCAGGCTCGACCGGCTGAGCGCAAGCCTGGAGGCGCTTTCGCCAGTCGCAATTCTGAACCGGGGATATGCGCTGGTGTTCGATGCAGGCGGGCAACTGGTGAAGGATGCGGCGCAACTGAAGGGCGGAGACGAGCTATCTGCCCGGCTGGCGCGGGGGCGGGTTCGCGCGCGGGTCACGGCAACGGAGGGTGGAGAGACCCAATCCCGGAACTTGCGGTCCCAGGATTCGTAAACCCATAGTTCGTAATCCCAGGATTGGTGGACGCAGGATTCGTAATCCATAGTTCGTAAACGCGGATTCGAAGTCCCATCATTCGAGTCCATAATTCCTAAACCCAGGATTCGCCTGCTGATCGGTAATAAGGCCGCTGCATTAGAATGAAGACAAATCAACCTTTGACGTGAGGGTGGCGTGACACTGTCGACGATCTGGTCGCACATTTCGGTCGTCTCGATCATCGACATTCTGCTGGTCGCGTTTCTGATTTATCAATTCCTGATGCTGGTGCGGGGAACGCGAGCTGCGCCCATGCTGATTGGCGTAGCGACGATGGGGCTGGTGTTTTATTTCGCGCATGTGGAGGGATTGCGGGCGCTGAACTGGCTGCTCAGCACGATGCTTCCCTACGTGGTGTTTGTGCTGATCGTGGTTTTCCAGACCGAAATCCGCCGCGCGTTGGCCAATCTCGGGAGCCGGATTTCGATGATGCGGTCTTCGAGTTCCGCGGCCGACGTTTACGACGACATTGTCCTGGCGGCGAATCTTTTCTCGCAGAACGGCACGGGCGCACTGATTGTGATCGAGCGTGAAATCGGATTGCGAACGTATATCGAAAGCGGTGTGGCGCTCGATGCCCGGCTATCGTATGACTTGCTGGCTACGGTTTTTCGTCCGAGCGCGCCGCTGCACGATGGCGCCGTGATTGTGCAACGGGATCGAATTGCAGCCGCCGCTTGTTTTCTGCCGCTGTCGATGAATCCGGTGCTCTCGACGCAACTAGGGACGCGTCATCGGGCGGGAATTGGCATCACGGAGGAGACGGACGCGGTCGCGGTTATCGTTTCAGAAGAGACGGGCGCGATCAGCCTGGCAGTGGCGGGGAGCATTGAGCGGGACTTGACGGTGGAGCGTCTACGGGAGCGGTTGAGCCACCTGCTGCGCCGTTACGCCCCGGCGCCAATTCTGCGGAGTGCAATCGAAGACAGCTTTGTGGAAGAGGAAACGCCCGGCACGCAAGTCTCACGCAGGCAGGATGGCGGAAGGGACGACCGATGATGGCTCCGTCTTCGTCGCGTACTTTGTCGCGCACCTTTCTGCACCGCCTTTTTTTTCACAATATCGTGCTCAAACTGGTTTCGCTGGCGCTCGCCGTCGGGTTGTGGCTAGCGGTGGCTCACGATCCGATGGCCGAAGTTGAGATGAACGTGCCGATTGAGTTTCAGAACCTTCCCGATAATTTGGAAATCGATTCCGCGAGCTTCACCGATGCGCAGATCAGGATACGTGGGCCGGAGCGGCTGATTCATCGTTTGCAGCCCGCCGATGTGGTTGCGGAGATTAATCTCGCCACGGTGAAACCTGGAGAACGGACGTTTGACCTGACCAGCCGGGAGGTTCATGCTCCGCAGGAACTGGAAGTTGTGCAGATCATTCCCGGACAATTTCATCTGTCTTTCGATGAGCGCGTGACGCGGAGGGTCGAAGTTCGACCGCGGGTGATTGGAAGTTTCGCCGATGGCCTGCGAGTGGCACAGGTGGTCGTGGACCCATCGACGGTCACAGTGAGCGGGCCGCGGCGGCGTGTAGAGGCATTGGAAGCAGCGATCACCGACCCGGTGGATGCCAGCGGAGTGATGACGCGAGCTCAATTCGTGACGCATGCATACGTTACCGATCCTCTGATCCAGGTTGCGCACCCCACTATGATTCGCGTGATGGTTATCATGGAAGGCGCGGCCAACAAGAAGAATTAGGAGCCATTTTTCCTTTCCAGCCTGGGCATGACGCAAAACCGACAACTTTTCGGTACGGATGGGATTCGCGGCGTCGCCGGCGAATTTCCTTTGACGCGCGATAGCGTTTATTGGATCGGGCGGGCGCTGGGGCACGATCTGGTGCGCGCCAAGGCCAAAGTGCGGGTGGTGATCGGACAGGACACGCGCGCTTCGAGCCCCTGGATTGCCGACCGATTGTTGCAGGGACTGGCGTCGGTGGGGGTGGAGACGCGCAGCGCCGGGGTGATTACTACGCCGGGCGTAGCGTATCTGGCGCGCGCACAAGAGTTCGATGCGGGGGTGGTGATTTCGGCGTCGCACAATCCGTGGACGGATAACGGAATCAAAATTTTTTCGGGCGATGGCTACAAACTACCGGACGCGCGCGAACTGGCAATTGAAAAAGAGATCTTTGCGCTGCTGCAGGATTTGGATCGAGTTCCGATGGCGGATTCGACGCCTGAGATTTCGAGTCTTCCAGGCGAGGAAAATCTTCGGCAGGCTTATATTCGCTGGCTGGCGGAGGGTGTGTCCGCACAATTGGAATTGAGCCGGCTGCGCGCGGTGGTCGATTGCGCCAATGGCGCAGCGACGGCGGAAGCCCCGGGGCTATTCGGCGCACTGAAAATCAATACGACTTTTCTCAATTCGACTCCGGATGGAGAGAACATCAACGAAAATTGCGGTGCGCTGCATCCGGAAACGGTGGCGCGGTATGTTGCAGATCATCCCGGACGGTTCGATCTGGGGATTACGTTCGATGGCGATGCGGACCGGGTTCTGTTTTGCGACGCCCACGGGCGGGTGGTGAATGGGGATGCGATCTTGTTGCTTGCGGCGCGGGAAATGCATTCGCGCGGCACGCTCGCCAATAACACGGTCGTGGCCACGACCATGTCGAACATGGGGCTGGAGCTGGCGCTCAAGCAATCGGGCATTCGGATGCTGCGCGCCAACGTCGGCGATAAGTATGTGCTGGAGGAAATGCAGCGCGTGGGGGCGATGCTTGGCGGCGAGCAGTCGGGCCACATCCTGTTTCGCGATGGACAAGCGACTACAGGTGACGGATTGCTGACGGCGCTGTGGGTGATGGAGATCATGGTTCGGAACGGCAAGCCGCTGGCGGATCTGGTGTGCGATCTGAAGGAATTTCCGCAGACGCTACGGAATGTGCGGGTGCGGAGCAAGACTCCGTTTGCGGAGGTTCCGGCGGTGCAGGCGGCGATTGCAGCGGCGGAAGACGAACTCGACGGTAACGGGCGAGTGGTGGTGCGTTACTCGGGCACTGAGGCGCTGGCGCGGGTGATGGTCGAAGCGGAGTCGAAGAAGCAGATGGACCGGCTGGCGGAATCGATCGTTGGGGCAATTCGGTCGGCGCTGGGGGCGTAGAGAATTCTTTGTGCGTCAGGGCCGGAGACGGATGCCAGTTTCTGCCACCGATTGAGGTGTCGGGCGATCGAGGCAGCGGGCCGATTGAAGGGCGCACGGATTGAAGCGCAGAGCGAGAAAAAATCCATACCCGCTTGCGGACTTCATTTTGCAACTCCCTCTTGCAATTCTCATTTTCAACTTTCATTTTCAATGCTGGAAAGTACGACCCTTCGTGTGGGTTGGTTATCTTGTGTGCCGCGGTCGGTGCAGCGAGAATGAAACCGGTCGTAGAGCTTAAACGAAACTCATGAGAATTCTAATAGTGGAAGACGACGTGGCGCTGTCGAGCTTCATCCGCAAGGGGCTGGAAGCGGAACATCATGCGGTGGATGTGGCCAATGAAGGGAACCATGGGCGTTCGATGGCGGTAGAGGTCGATTACGACCTGGTAGTGCTCGACCTGAACCTGCCCGGCGTGGATGGATTGTCGGTGCTGAAAAGCGTGCGGCAGCGGAAGGCGAACATGCCGGTAATGATCCTGACCGCGCGCAGCCGGGTGGAGGATCGTGTGCAGTGCCTGGATGCAGGAGCCGACGATTATATGGTGAAACCTTTTTCGTATCTGGAATTATCGGCGCGGGCGCGGGCGCTGCTGCGGCGCAGCCATCTGCCATCGGAGTCGGTGCTGACGGTGCGCGATCTTTGTCTCGATCGCGTGCAACGACGGGTGGAACGTGCCGGGCGCCACATTGAATTGACGACTAAAGAATTTGCGTTGCTCGAATATCTCATGCGCAACGCGGGACGGCGGCTGACGCGGGCGATGATCATCGAGCACGTGTGGAACCTGACCTTCGATTCCACCACCAACGTGGTGGATGTGTACATCAATTACCTGCGGCGCAAGGTGGACGATGGCTTTTCGATGCCGTTGATCCATACGGTGCGCGGCGTCGGATACCAAATGAGTCCGGAGGGAGGGCCGGCGTGAGCGCAAACGCAAGCGCGAATGCGGGTCAAAGTCGTGAAGCACTTCACAATCTGCTCCATTGTGTAAGCCAGCCGCTCACAACTTTGCATTGCGTTCTTGAAAGTCTGCTGGCGCAGAAGGAAAAGCAGAGCTGGGATGACGTGGCTCTGGCTCTCGAGCAGACCGATCGGGTCATCGAAGCCGTGCGCCGGATGAAAGAGTGCCTGGACGTCGAAGAGAATTGCGCGGCAATGGCGAGAACTTCCGAGGAGTACAATCCAGACTTTTCGGAGGTGTTGCATGAAAGGTTGGATGGTTCTGCTCGGAGCGCTGCTGCTGGTTCTGGGGTTGGCTTGCGCGACTTGGGCGCAAGATAAAGCGGCGGCCGCTGCGCCGGTGACGGTGATTCGCGCGGGAGTGCTGATTGACGGCACATCGAATTCCCCGCGGCGCAACCAGGTTATTGCAGTTCGCAACAACCAAATCATAGATGTTTCCGATGCTGTCGAAGCTCGCATTCCCGCTGGCGCTGCGGTCATCGATCTCTCGCAGGCGACGGTGCTTCCGGGGCTGATCGACGCACACACGCATATCTTTCTGCAGGGCGAAGATCCGGCCGAGGGCGGATACGATATTCAGCTGCTCAAGTATCCGCTGGCGTATCGTGCGGCGCGGGCGACGGTTTCGGTGCGAAGGGCGCTGGAGCAGGGATTCACGACGCTGCGCGACCTGGAGACTGAGGGCGCGGGCTATGGGGATGTTGGCATCAAGATGGCAATTGAAGGGGGATTCATCCCCGGGCCGCGCTTGTTTGTTTCGACGCGCGCGATTTCGACGACGGGCGGCTATCCGCTGGAGGGTTACGCGCCGGAGATTGAGGTGCCGAAGGGCGTGCAGATCGTGGACGGGCCGGTCGAGGCGCGCAAAGCGGCGCGCGAGCAACTGGATCACGGAGCGGATTGGATCAAGGTCTACATGACGCATCGGTCTTGGGTTCGTGAAAGCGGGGTCGGCAAGAACGGCGAACTCGTATCGCAGCCGACTCTGACGGTGGAAGAACTTCGGGCGATTGTCGACGAGACGCACGGCTGGGGGAAAAAGGTTGCGTGCCACTCCTATGGCGGAATCGGGATGCAGCGGGCGCTCGATGGCGGCTGCGACTCGATTGAGCACGGATTACAGCTCACCGATGCGCAGATTGCGCAGATGCTGCGGCAGGGCACGTGGCTGTGCCCGACATTGAGCGTTTACTACACCGATTGGGCTGCGGCGGATACGCCCGAGGGTCAGCGCGATCGCAAGCGCGCTTCGGAACACGAAGTGTCGTTTCGCAAGGCGGTGAATGCGGGGGTGAAGATTGCATTTGGGACGGACATGGGCGGGATTCCGTGGACGGAGCCGATCGCCCAGGAGTTCCCTCGGATGGTCGAGTTTGGCATGACGCCGATGCAGGCGATTCAGAGCGCGACGTCACGGGCGGCAGAATTGCTGGAGATGCAGGGGAAGCTGGGCGTGATTGCGCCGGGGGCGTATGCGGATGTGGTCGCGGTTGCGGGCGATCCGCTGGGGAATATCAAGATTCTGGAGAATGTCGGGTTCGTGATGAAGGACGGCAAGGTGTTCAGGAACGAGTTGGCGGTTAAACAATGATGCGCAAAGGGCGCGGAGTAATAGTCGACTGGCTCGACGCAACGGACGAGAGTGTCCGCCTGCGCATTAGGCCCTACTGGTGTGCGTCGGGGCTTTGGGCGGGATTGCGGCCGGGGGTTCTGGGAGCGCGGGCGATCTTCACATCGAAGGTGACCGGTAACTGCTTGGGCGGATAGCAGGCTTTGTTGTCGCAAGCCTGGTATTTGAGGATTCCGCGGAAGGCATACTTGCCGGGTTGAACGGAGTGCAAAGGGCGTACCAGCACATCGACTTTGAAATCTCCAGTGTAGACGTTGAGCTTTTCGTCGGGATCGAAGGGGAAACTCTGGTCGACGCCGTCGGGGTAGGTGGTTTTGCCGATGACGATGTCGGTGGCGGCATCGATCTTGAGAACGGTGGGGATCAGGAATTCGGTTTTCGGCATGTTGGAGTTGATGTGGTATCCGCTGGCGACGTGGAATTCAAGCGTTGCCGTGGCGGGTTTGCCTTGTACGGCGGTGACGACTGCGGCAGGCGCCATGGTCACTACTGGGCCGCGCGGGCCGAAGTCGTCTTGAGCGACGGCATACGCCGAGAGCACGAGAAGCGCGGTTGTGAGAAGGATTCTCATTCGCTTAATTTGTCAGCAGCCAGATATTCAAAAGCTGTAGAACTCCCTCATAAACAGTTGCGGCAGATCAGCAGTCAGAGCCTTAGGGGCTAAAGCCCACCGTTTACCGGGTCTGTGACGGCACGACTAAAGTCGTGCCCTTCCCAAATCGTTTATGTGGCCGGTTTACCCCTTTTAGAGTATCGCAGCTTGGGGTGCGGGTCGTAGTTACCTCCGAGCCTGTACTGCCTGGCCCTGGCTGAGCGCCTTTTTGATGTGGTCGACGAAGACGCTGCGGCTTTGCAGGCCAAATTCGCGGGCAATGAGTTTGCCGTCGCGGTCAACAAAATAGGTCGTGGGCAGCACGCTGACGTTGTAGGTGTCGCTGACGGAATCTTTGCCGATCAGGATGGGGTAGTTGATTCCCATATTCTTGGCGAACTTCGAGATTTCGTCGCTGCTGGCGTCGTCATTGGCGACGCCGACGATCTGGAATCCCTGGGGACCGTATTCTTTTTGCAGTTCGACGAACCAAGGCATCTCGACCTTGCAGGGCTCGCAGAAGGTGGCCCAGAAATTGAGGAGCACGGCTTTGCCGCGCAGGTCGGAAAGCTTGAGGGGCTTGCCGTCGATCGTCTGTAAGGTGAAATCGGGCGCCAGATTGCCGATCAGTTGACCGGTGCCGCCGCTATTCGCGCGATTGTTGCGGGCGATGCGAATGCCGGTGATCAACATGGCGGCCACGATGGCGGCGATAAAAAACAGAATCAGCGGATTTTTTTTCACAATGGCCTCAAAACCTACAGGACAAACTTATTGAGGAACGAGAAATAACCGGATATCAGGGTAAAACGGCCCAACACTAATAAGATGCCCAATGCGATCATCAGGGCTCCGCTCGCTACTTCCAGCGCGTGCATGTGGAATTTGAAGCGGTTATAGAACTTGAGAAAGCGCTCCATGAGAAGGGAGGTCAAAAGGAAAGGCACGGCCAATCCGGCGGAATAGATGGCCAGCAAAAAAATGCCTTTCCAGACCGTGTCCTGAGCGGCGGCGAAGCCGAGGACAACTGCAAGAATGGGGCCGACGCATGGAGTCCAGCCGAAGGCGAAGGCAAATCCGATGACGAACGCGCCCCACGCGGAAGAACTGCCCTTGAGGCTATGCAATCGCGTGTCAGCGAGCAGGGCCTTGATCTGGAAGATGCCCGTCAAGTGGAGGCCGAACAGAATGATGACTGCGCCGGCGATGCGGGCGAGCAGCGATTTGTAGTGCGCGAGGACCTGGCCGACTTCGGTCGAAATTGCGCCAAGGGTGATAAAGACGATGCTAAAGCCAATGATGAAGGCGGCGGAGTTGAGCATCACCTTGCGCAGGAGCTGTCCTTGCTGCAGCTTCAGTTGCTCGATGCCGACGCCGGAGATCAGGGAGGCGTATCCGGGCACGAGTGGAAGCACGCACGGGGACAGGAACGAGACCAGTCCCGCCATGAACACGGCAAACGGCAATGGCAAACTCTGCATATCTTCTCTATTGTAGCGGCCTGACCGCGGCGCCGCTATTGTCGCGCCTCGATGCGAGCGACGGAGGCCGAAGTTTGTGGGTGACTTGATCGCAAAACGTATTCGTATGTTGGACGAGAAAAAGCCATTGGGGTTATCGCCCGCTATTGCGATTTGGGCTTTTGCCGCCTGCGCGGGGCTGGCTGTTCGGTGGGCGGGGCAGCGGTTGCGGCGGGAACTGCGGTCTCAGGCGGCGCTTCGGTAAGAGCCTTGCGAATGAAGCCAGCGGGCACGGTTGCGGTGAGAACGGCGCGGTCCCCGGCCTGCTCGACCTTGAGACTGTCGAAAAACGCTTTCACGTCCGGGTCGGTACCCTGCACTTCGACGCTGCCCTCGGCGGCGTGAAAAAGACTGAGATAGGCGGAAGTCTTCTCGACGATGGCGGTAGCATCGGCCGCGCTCTCGGTGAAGGCTTCGGCGCGCAGGTGAAGGGCGCAGAGTTTGACAAGGAGATTCTGGCAGCGGGCGGAAACTACGGCGACGGCGGGTTTCGGGAAGAGCAGGCTCCAACTGCCCAATTCGCCCAAGGAACTCATTTCAGGTTTCACTCGCAGAATGGCAAAACTAAGGCTCGCAAGAGGAACCTGCCGGTAGAACCTGCGCAACAGCCAGGGCCCGCCAAAGGGCGAGGCCAATTTGCGGGAGCGGTCGATGATGCCGTGAATCACGCCGGGATCGGGATGATTCGAGACGGCGATGCTGTCGTAGGAAAGGATGGCTGCTCGCACGGTGCGGCCTTCGAAGGGAATGTTGTAGATGTCAAAACCGCGGTAATCCTCGATGGAATTAGACAGCTTTTTGAGATATCCGGTCAGGCGGCTGGAATCGATTTTGCCGACGAAGACCTCGGAGAATCGCGGTTCTGCAACGGCGCCAGCAGTGCCGTTTCCCCAACTCTGCGGGTAATGAATGGCGAAGGCGGCTTCGTCCAGATCGCGCTCGAACTGGAAGCTCGACTCCTCGACGAACTTCTGGTAATCGGGTTCGCGCGAGACGGGCGGCAGTTGGCTGGTGGCATTGAAGGTACGGATCCACTTCAGATTGACGTAGAAGAAGCCGTCGGCGCCGGGGAGCAGGCGCGCCGCCTCGGGAGGAGCATGCTTGCGCAGGGTAACGATCAGGGCTACGGCAACGGCAATCGCCAATACGACAACGACGATGGGGAGGCGGCGTCGAATGCGCATCGAAGGAAGGGGTATTGGACTCATCCGCCGGGAGCGGACGAGACTCTGGTTCATGATAGCACCGATGCAGCATGAGTGTGGTTGCGCCTGAAATGGCCCCTGTGATAACTTAGATAATTGTCCCGGACTGTCAGGAAGGGAACGGGGAGTATTGTGCCCGCAAGGACGTACTTCCACCTGCTGGCGTAGCTCAGTCGGTAGAGCATCTGATTTGTAATCAGAGGGTCAGGGGTTCAAATCCCTTCGCCAGCTCCAGATAAATAAGATTCCGGAAGCCAAAAGGTTTGCGCGGCGACGGGCGCTGGCGGCGCAGCTTCAAAGCACTCCTTCAGAGTTTTTTCCGGCGAGTGATGGGTGTCAGGCGGGAGTTCTCGCATTCAGTTTCCCGAGCTGAGATGGGCTGTGCGGTTTTGTGTAGTTGCTTGCGCGGGCGAGTGTTTTCGGATTTGCACAGGTGGGTGAGTGGTTAAAGCCAACAGACTGTAAATCTGTCCCTCTCAGGAGGTACGGAGGTTCGAATCCTCCCCTGTGCACCATGATTAAGGGCACAAACAGGTTGAGGCTGGCGCTGGCGGCTTACGCGGTATTGGCCGTGCTGACCTGGAAGACGATTACGGACGAGAAGCTGCGTTTGGCGACGTGGTTAATCCTGGGGTTGTTCGCTTTGAAGTCGATTTTGCGGCGCAAAGACATGATGCACCCCGATGGCGAGGATTCGGATTAGACGCTGCGATTTTTGGCGAGCCGGTTTTAGCTGAAGAGGCTGTCGGCTGAATGGCGATGGCTGGGTTTTGAGCCGATGTAGCTCAGTTGGTAGAGCACTCCCTTGGTAAGGGAGAGGTCACCAGTTCAATCCTGGTCATCGGCTCCAGAAGATTGGGTTTTGCCGAGAGCTGACGGCTGATAGCTGACAGCTGGTTTAAGGGCGGGAGTAACTCAGTGGTAGAGTCACAGCCTTCCAAGCTGTTGGTCGCGGGTTCGATCCCCGTCTCCCGCTCCAGTCTTTTTGCAGGATGCTGACACCAGAAGTGGAGCAGCGAGTCACGAGGCGCTTAAGGCTCGCGCGGGGTTTGCTTGGAACGGCAGCGTTGCGCGAAGGCAGTTCCGAGTTTGAGGAAAGAAATGCGCTTTCGCGAGCGTATTACGCGCTTTTTCATGCTTGTTGCGCGTTGATGTTAGGTAACGGTGTTGAGCCAAGTGGATCGCATGGCGGATTGCGCACGCAGGTTCAGCGGTTGCTGGGTAAGAGTTTCGGACGCTTTTTCCGAGATTTGTATGAATTGCGACGATTTTCTGACTATGACGAACGGTGGACGCCAGTGACGCAACGCTGAAGAGCGCGCGGACGAATGTTCTATGGGCCTGTCTTGAGACGGAAAAGAAGTTGAAGTTGCGGTGATTTCTATGACGTCCACTGAGATCGAGAAGTTGATTCGGTATGCTTTGACAGCAGCCGGTCTGTGGCATGTGGTAGACGAATATAGGTCTCAGTTTCTGGAGTTCCCGGACGGCTTTTTCGCAGAGATCGTCTTGAACGACGGATCGAAACTTGTCGATGCGGAAAGCGTCGTGCGGCAGGTTGAAGAAAATCTGAGGAAGCATGGCACCGAGCTTGATGTAATTGTACGTGCAAACTGGTTCGTGAAGGAGGTGGGCGATCCGCCTTACGTCAATCACATGGGAAGATGGCGGATTCCTGTGATCCTCACTTCAGGGGTGACGACGCAGAAGGTTGAAGTTGACGTGTTGTATGACGTTGTTATCGATATCAAGAACAGGATCGCGGGCAAGGGCCTGGATGAGACGACGGTGATTAAGGAAGTGGTGAGGGAGTATCTTGAGATGGAGCTTTCGAGGGGCGGAGAGAGCTATTGGGACCCGCGTCGTCCCGAGCGGCAGGAGATTAACGGGAATGCGCTCTCATATTTCTTTATGCATACTCCCGTTGCTGAGAGTTTAGGAATTCAGAGGTAGTGGTGGCGTTCGAGCAAGCGGCGATCAAGGTTGAGAAGGGACGAGAGTTCGGCGATCTGAGGGGCGCGATTGAGAAGGCGTTGGCGGCGGACCGGATTGCGAAGTATTTGAAAGAACTCCGCAGCAGTGGGATTCGCGTTCGCGACTTCGATGCGGCGCTGGCGGCGGGAGCGATTGATCGGGCGGCGGGTGAGAGGCCGGGAACGGCGCGCGGGCTGCATGAGGCGCTGGCGGTTTCGGATCAGGCGCAGGTGCGAGAGTTTTATCTCTCCAAGGTGGAAGAGGTCGATCCGGCGCTGCGGGCGAAGTTTCACAAACTTTATCAGTATTACTGAGTGCGCGGGCGTGGGTGCTGGACAATTGCATGGGTCCTTCGCGGCAAAGAGCGCCGCTCAGGATGACAAGGGTTTAGAAGCCAGGAGCTGAGGAAAAGAACATGGCGAAGGAAAAATTTGAGCGGACTAAGCCGCACTGCAACGTGGGGACGATCGGACACATCGATCATGGGAAGACGACGCTGACGGCGGCGATCACCAAGGTGCTGCAGAAGCACAACCCGAAGATTGTCTTTCGGTCATTCGATTCGATCGACAACGCGCCGGAGGAAAAGGCGCGCGGGATCACG
>JASHOU010000158.1 GCA_030038475.1 Terriglobales bacterium
CGGTTGACATCGCGCTTTGTCGCCGGCGCGAGCCTGGAGCGCGAGGTCGCCGTGTGTGAGAAACTCAACGCCGCCGGTTATCTCGCTACGCTCGATCATCTGGGCGAAAGCGTCACTTCGCTCGAGGAAGCCGAACAATCCCGCGAAGCCTACCTGGCCGCGCTCGATCAAATCGCTCGACTCGATCTCCATGCCACCGTTTCGGTGAAGCTGACGCAGCTCGGTCTGGATTTTTCGGAAGCTGCCTGCTTGGCCAACGTCGAATGCCTGGTGGCGCGGGCGAAATCCATCGGGCGAATGGTGGAAGTGGACATGGAGTCGAGCGCCTATGTCAGCCGAACGTTGACAGTAGTGACTCATCTTCACGCCCGGTACGGCAGCATTCGCGCCGTCATCCAGGCCTATCTGCATCGCAGCGAGGGCGATATCGGGCGCCTCGCCCAGTTCGCGGTCCCAGTTCGCCTGTGCAAGGGAGCGTACGCCGAAAAGCCTGACGTGGCGTTCGCCCGCAAGAAGGATGTGGATGATAATTATGTTCGATTAATGCTCGAACTGTTGGATCACGGAGCCTATCCGGCCCTTGCAACTCACGACGAAAAAATTCTGGATCGCGCGATCAGCTATATTCGGGAACGAAGGATCGCCGCTGATCGTTTTGAATTTCAGATGCTGTATGGCGTCCGGCGTGATTTGCAGCGGCGGTTGATTGCCGAAGGTTTTCGTCTCAGGCTCTATGTTCCGTATGGCAATGCGTGGTATCCCTATTTTATGAGGAGATTGGCGGAGCGGCCGGCCAACGTAGTTTTTTTGGCCCGCAATCTGCTGAAGAATTGACTCGAAGCCGATGAGATGACAGGGCGATGACGGAATGATGAGAACTAGGAACCGGGAGCAGGTGAAAGGAATCCAATCAATATGAAGTATTGGGGGTATTTGCTGCTGAAGTTGGTGGCCGCCGCCGGGGTGATGTTCTTCGTCTGGGCCGCTATCGTAGCAAGCTTCCGCGGCGCTTTCGAGAACCCCCTCTACGGTCAGAAACCGTTTGGTCACGATCTGGGGTTCACCACCGCAATGCTTCTGTATTTCCTGGCTTGCTTTGGCGTACTGCACCTGGTGATCTGGGATCAGCGTTACCGCTGCCGCACCTGTTTGCGCCGGCTGCGTATGCCTGTGAGCAGAGGATCGTGGCCGAATATGCTGCTGATCGGGCAGCCCCGCACCGAATACATCTGCCTGTACGGCCACGGCACGCTCAAGGTGCCCGAAGTCCGCATCACCACCAAGAGTCCCGACTGGGAGCATCATGACGATGACATCTGGAAGGAACTGGAGTCGCTCGAGGAATCGAAACGGTGAATGCCCGAGCCCCGCGGTTGATCGCGGGAGCTGCGGTGCTCGTAATCCTGGCGGCCATCGGCATTCTTCTCATCCCGCCCTATGCGGCGAATTGGCGGTTGCAACGCTATTTGAATGACGTTGCCGACGACCCCGCAGCCGTGCAAAGACCCCTGGAAGCCCTTCGGACCGATGTGTTGAACCAAGCCGCGCGCTTAGGCTTGCCCGTTCACAGCGAAGACGTTCATGTGGGACGAACTGAAAACGGTGTCGAGATTAACGTGCTTTATATCGTGCACGTTGACGTGGCCGGCTATGCGATAGATCTGCACTTCCGCCCCGCCGCAGGCGGGTAAAATGACAAGACCGCCGGTGTTGAAGACCTAGCGCGAAACCGTCCAAAGGGCTGCTTCGGCGGGTTCGATTTCCTCGATTCCGATTCCGACCGAGAGTACGTGCGCCCGTTGCCCCTCGCGCAATTGCTGCAGTAGAGCCTGCCGGCCATTGGCGAAGCGCACCGCATCCCGGTAGGTGTTCACTTCCGCGGTGATCTCAACGAACTGCACTTCCTCTATTTCGCTTACACCCAGTTCACGCTGCAGATTCTTGGGGATATCCGACAGAACCAGACGGGAGCCGGGCGGAATACACACAGCGGGCACTCGTTTCTCCGCTTCCCATCTTGGATTTCGCCCCAGAAACCAGGCCTTGAAGCGCGCCCAAAGGGTGCCTTGCACGTTCTTACAAGCCGAGATCACAGGGGTTAAGTCGGCCGGAGATGCCAATCCCAGCGATCCGGCTCCGAACCGATGAACAACCAGATCCTCCCCATCGGTAGCCAGCCGATTGGGATACGTATGCAGCGAATAGTCACACATCTTGTTACTCCCTCGCGTTTGAGACGTTTGTAGGGTGCCTTTCAGAGCTTTGGGTAACCGTGACGGAACGCAAACTCGTTGATCGTCGGCGCAGCATACCCAAGCAAAAACTTAACCCGCCTCAATCCACAAGGGAAAGAGGCGGGCATCGGATAGCCCTCGGAGGAGTGAGCTAGTTCCTTTAGTAGTTTCGCTCTTCTCGTACCAACTTGCAACCGCTTTTTCAAGGACCGTAGGGCCCAGTACCTTACGCTTCTTTACATTATCGGCCAAACAAGCCTTCCAATGCGCCCACGACGATGCAAAACGCGGAAAATCCAAGGGTTCCGTATTGAATCCAGGCGCAAGTGGCACGGATAATCTGGATTCCCGTGTCAGCCGGCCAGGGAAAGCTCCCGGCTTTTTCGTCAGGGTTGGGAACAGTTGTATATTGGAATGTTTCCGGCCCCGGCGGTGCGGGTTCGAAGAGCAGCGGCGATGCCGGGTTCTCGAGATCTTGCTCCAAGCGGTTTCATCTTGAAGCAGCGCCTAT
>JASHOU010000159.1 GCA_030038475.1 Terriglobales bacterium
CCGGCAACGTTTTTGAGGTCATCAAGCAACTTCTCGAACAGCATCGTCCAGCCGCTATCGAAGGCCTGCCGCCGTTCACCGCCGGAGCCGTCGGCTACTGCGCCTACGATATCGTGCGCCGCCTAGAAAATATCGGCGTCCACGCAGAAGACGACCTCGACGTCCCCGATTGCATCCTCATGTTTTTTGATCGCGTCCTCGCCTTCGATCACCTTCGCCATCAGATCCACATCGTCGCATCAGCCGACCTCACGCGCGAAAAACCGAAAGCGGCGTACGACCGCGCCGTTCGCGACATCGCTCACATTGAGCGCAAACTCGCCTCCGGCTGGAAGCCCGCCCACTGGCGCAGACCGACTCAGAAACGCGCGGCCTCAAAACTAGAAACCCACGCCCGCACTCCCAAACCGCGCTTGCTCGAAAGCGTCCGCCGCGCCAAGGAATACATAGCGGCCGGCGACATCTTCCAGGTCGTGCTCTCGCAGCGCTGGGATTTCGAACCCGGCGTGGCCCCGCTCGATCTCTATCGCGCGCTGCGCACCGTGAATCCCTCGCCATATATGTATTTCCTGCGCTTTGGCTCGGGATCCAGCAAATCGGCGAAAGGCTCAGCGGAGATGCACGTCCTCGGCTCTTCTCCTGAAATGCTGGTGCGCGCCGCCGGACGCAAACTCGAGTACCGTCCCATCGCCGGCACACACCGCCGCGGACACGACGAAGCCGAAGACGCCGCCCTCGAAGCCAAAATGCTCGCCGACGAAAAAGAACGCGCCGAGCACGTCATGCTCGTCGACCTCGGCCGCAACGATCTCGGTCGCGTCAGCGAGTACGGATCGGTCAAAGTCCGCGACCTCATGTATGTCGAGCGCTACTCCCACGTCATGCATCTGGTCTCCGCGCTCGAAGGCCGCTTGCGCCCGGAACTCAGCGCCATGGATGCCTTCGCCGCCTGCTTTCCTGCCGGGACCCTGAGTGGCGCGCCCAAAGTGCGTGCCATGCAGATTATCGAAGAGCTCGAGCCCACACGCCGCGGCGTCTACGGAGGCTCGGTGCTCTACGCCGATTTCGCCGGCAACCTGGATTCCTGCATCGCGATCCGCACCTTGTTGATGAAAGGTAAGAAGGCTTTTCTCCAATCCGGCGCCGGCATCGTAGCCGACTCCGATCCACAAAGCGAGTTCGAAGAAACCGAAAACAAGGCCAAAGCGGTGCTAAGAGCAGTAGAGTTGGCCCGGTCCGGTACGTAGATTCCTTGAGTTAGAAGCGATCGGCGCTGACATATAAACGGAGTGCCGTGACGGTCGTCACCCAGCTTCACGATAATCTCGCCCGATCGCCACGCGCGCGTGCTATCAATGGTGCAACCACAGGATTAGGCGGATAAGTACGCACTCCGCCAGATCCATCAAGGAGCAGCCGTCATCGCAACTCCCGCTAGAATCCGCTCCATGCCCGCGCCAGTGGCCGTTCGTCTGCGCCCGATCGCTAGGCTCGCGCTCGTCGCATTTTGTCTGATCTCCATCGCGGTCAGCGGACGCCAGATGCTATGGTACTTTTCCGCCGATCCATCACAAACCGATCTCAGAATTTTCATGACCGGCGTCGATATGTTGCGCCACGGCGAAGGCCGCAACCTCTACAGTTTTGCCGCCCAGCAGCAGGCGCAGACGCGCCTCTACCCTTCGACCCAAAGTGCCGGCTTGCTGCCATTCAATCATCTGCCGTTTGAACTGTTGCTGTACTGGCCCATCTCGCAGCTCACCTATCGCACAGCGCTCATTGTCTGGGCGTTGATCAACGTCGGCTTTGTGTTTCTCATCGCACGGCTTTTAGCGCCTTACACTCAAGCGCTCAGGCAACTGACAGGAGTGCCGCTTGCTCTCTACTTACTCGCTTTCTATCCCGTCATCTATGTGCTCGGAGAAGGCCAAGATTCACTTATATTTCTTTTGTTACTCGTCCTGTCTCTGCGCGCGCTCGACGCTCACCACTCATTTCTCGCAGGACTTATTCTCTCCCTCGCCTGCTTCAAGTTTCATCTCGCACTTCTCATTGCCTTTTTTGTTTTCTTCTTGGTGCGAAAGTGGCGAGCGCTGGCGGGCTTTGCCGTTGGTGGCATTCTGCTCGGCGGAATCTCGGTGTCTATGGTCGGTCCCAACTTTGCGCCCAGCTATCTCGCCATGCTGCGCAATCAGAGCGTCGTCGCGCCCTGGGGATTCATTCCCTGGTTTATGCCCAATCTTCGTGGGTTCTTGCAGTGGTCGCTTGCCCTGTGGCTGGATATCGGAGCCATTCAGCCCGTCATCGTCATGGCCTCAGCCATTGTCGGCGTGGTCGCGACATGGATAATTCTGCATAAGCGCCGTCAGCCAGATACTAGCCTTACTTACTCCGTCGCCATCCTCACCACCGTTCTCATCAGTTACCACCTCCACTTACAGGACCTGGCGATGGCCGCGTTGCCCATGCTGGTGCTGGTTGACGTAATGCTCCGCGAGAGAATGGCGCAAACCGGTCAACCGCACACGTCGGCAACCACTGGCCGCTTCCCGCTCGTATGGACCACAGCACTCACTCTAGCCGTTGCAAGCCTTTACCTGTTTCGCATTGCTGGCGAGCCACTCCCAATCCTAGTCATGCGAGGATGCCTTCTAGCCATCCCCGTTCTGCTGTTGTGGGTGGTCGCTCTGGTCAAATTCTGCGAACCCCTAACTGACCTGCAGTGTAATCCGTAGTGAGTTAATGAGAACCGGAAGAGCGACTCTGAAGAACTCTACAGCTCCAGAAAATTTGCCACCATTTGCTTGCCTGCGCTGGTCAGCACACTCTCGGGATGAAACTGCACGCCTTCGACTGGAAATTTCTTGTGTCGCAGCCCCATGATGACGCACGTTCCGTCTTTGTCGCGAGTCCACGCGCTGACCTCAAGTTCGTCAGGCAATCCCTGCTCAGAGACGATCAACGAGTGATAGCGAGTGGCGATCATGGGCGAAGATAAGCCGCGGAAAATCGTTTTGCCATCATGCTCAACCTGGCTGGTTTTGCCGTGCATCAAAGTCTTGGCGCGAACCACCTCGCCCCCAAAAGCCGCGCCCATTGCCTGATGTCCAAGGCACACACCCAGCAGCGGAACTTTGCGCGAACTTCGCCCGGCAAAATGGCGTATGAGTTCAATGCTGATTCCGGCATCTTGCGGTGTGCACGGCCCGGGAGAAACCACGATGCGTTCCGGCTTCATCGCCTCAATTTCCGCAATCGTGATTTCGTCGTTGCGCCGCACCTCAACCTTTGCGCCCAGTTCGCCGATGTATTGGACGAGGTTATAGGTGAACGAGTCGTAGTTGTCGAGGACAAAGACCACAGACCTTATTGTACAGATTCCGGTCTCAGGCCTAAGGTCTCAGAATCAGGCTTCTCTGTCTTCGAGCACAGAGATCCCGCCTTTCGGATCTGCAGGGTTCCTGAGAGAGACCTAAGACCTGACACCTGAGACCTACGACCTGCTTGACAGTATGGCCGCTAATTGCGATGCTTACAGGCGATTTCCGGAGGCGCTATGGCCGAGGCGCAGCAAGTGGAGAATGACAAGCGAGCTACGAGACGCTTTGCGCTTCGTCTGCCCGTAAGCGTTCGTTACGATGGAGACGAGCGCGAACATGCCGCGCAGACTCGCGATGTGAGCGCACGCGGAATCTGCTTCTATGTCGATTCCGGCATTCAGGCCGGTTCGCCAATCGACTTCACCCTGACTCTTCCGCCGGAAATCACGCTCACCGAGAGCATTCGCGTGCGCTGCAAAGGCCGCGTGGTGCGCGTCGAGAGCGGCAATCCCACCAATAAATTGGCGGTGGCGGCGGTTATCGATGAGTACGAGTTTATCGCCGACTCGTAACCGCGCGTCCGCCTTTCCGGTCCAGAGCTTTTTCCCACCAACCTCGGAGTGGTATGTTTGCTGTAAGACTTGAGTACTTCCGTGAAGAATTTCGCTCCGGACTTTCACTTCCGGCCATCGTGTCTTGGCATGCGAGCAGGGTTGCGTGCGCTTCTTGCGCTAGCGGTGCTTGCATTTGCACCGAGCCCGCTTCGCGCCCAAACGCCAGCCGAATCGGCCAAAGTCAGCTCCGCCCCTGCCGCTTCCGGGGCAACCAAACCCACCGCAGGAAAGGTCGCAGCGGTCAAGAGCTTCCGCGTTGTGCAGGAAAAGGATGGTCAAGCCATTGAGATCCTTTCGACACGCCCGCTGGTGCCTTCGATCCAGGCGATCACCAATCCGGACCGGCTCGTAATCGATCTGCCCAACGCGCGGCTCGACACCGCAAAGAAGCGCATCAGCGTTCAAGCCGACCAAATCAGTACGCTTCGCGCCGACCAGTTCCAACAGAACCCTCCTGTGGCGCGCGTGGTCGTGGACCTGCTCGCGCCGCGCTCCTTTACCTGGGACGCGGCTGGAAACCGCCTGGTCGTGCATCTTGGCAAGGCCTCCAGTGAAGTCAGAAATTCGCCGTTCGAGGCGCCAACCCTTCCGGCTCTCACATCTTCGCCGAAACCTGCCATCGCCTCGGTACGCGCGGCCGGTCCGCTCACATTCTCAGGAAATGTCGCGCCCAACAATACAGGCTCCGGCTCTTCCATCACCGCCGGAGCCGATACCGCAATCGTCAGCCTCTCGAGCGGAGGCGAGGTGCGCGTTTGTCCGGGAACTACGGTTTCGGTCACTCCATCGCAAAACCGCCATAACCTTATGCTCGGCATGAACACGGGCGCGCTCGAAGCGCACCTCTCTCTCGACGCATCTTCGGATTCGATCATGACGCCCGATTTCCGCATCCTGCTCGCGGGCCCGGGAGAATTTCACTATGCGGTCAGCGCCGACAATCAGGGCAACACCTGCGTGCGCGCACTTCCTGGCAACACGGCTTCGGCGATTGTTTCCGAGTTGCTTGGCGATCGCACGTACCAGGTAAAACCGGCCGACCAGCTTGTATTTCGTTCCGGCCAGATCGATCGTGTCGACATGGCTGTGCCGCTGGAGTGCGGATGTCCGCCTCCGCATGATTCAACCATGCGAGCGGCGAGCGAACAGCCCGCGCCGAGCGAATTGCCGGCCAAAGGGGAGAACGCTGCACTGCCGCCGCTAACTGCAAATCCGAATGCAAGCCCATCATCGTCGGCCGAGACCGCACGCAACGAGAACGCGCCGCCCACCGGGATCCCGGCAACAGCCGCTCCGCCTGACGCCGCCGCAGCCGCGAACGAACTGCACGTGCAGGTCGAAGCCCCACTCGTGTTTCACGCAACCGCTCCACCTCCACTCTCGGTTGACGAGTTGCGCGTCCTGCCGCTCGATTCGCGTCCGCGAACCGAGATGCCTGGAGTGACTCCTCTTGCCCCATCTGCCGATGACGCACCAAAAACCGCCGGCGCAGAAACCGCGACAGCGAAACGCCCGCGCGGTTTCTTTCGCAGAGTCGGCGGATTTTTCGCCTCGCTGTTCCACTGACATTTCCCTTACATTCGCTGATGGGCTCAATCCTGCTCTCGTTTTTCTGCTGTCCCAAGGATGCTGAGCGGGCCGCCTACGCAGTCTCCCGCGGGCAAATTCTTGCGTCGTTTCTGCATCTATGTTTAATTCCATGCTGCGCATTTCAGATCGCTGCGTGCTGAAATCATGTAGGCAGCATCTGAGGATCTTTAAGGAGAAATGAGCGATGCGAAGATTCTGGACGTTGGTTTTGTTGTTGCTCGCGGCCAGCGCGGCGTGGGCACAGATTCCGACGAAGGGAAACGTGTTCTTTGGCTACTCCTACGAACACACTGCCATCTCCACAAACGACACTACGAATCTGAATGGGTGGGACGCAACTTTGGAAGGAAAGTTTCTGCCCTGGATCGGTCTGGTCGTCGACGTTGATGGTCACTACGGCAGCCAGAATTACTCAGGAATGTGCCCGGAAGCCTGTATCGTCAATGCCAACATCACCGAACACAATGTCCTGTTCGGTCCGAGGGTCTCGGTCAGCGTCCAGCGTTTTCGCCCGTTTGCAGAATTTCTCGTCGGCGTCGGGCACGTGAGTCGCAGCAATGGAATCTCCGACTCCGATACTTCGTTTGCCTATGGACTCGGCGGCGGGCTGGATTATAAGATCTTCGGTCCAATGACGGCCCGCGCCGAACTTGACTGGATCAACACTCGATTTTATGGCGATACTCAGAACGGAGTGCGGTTTTCAACCGGCATCGCGTTGCATTTTTAGCGGGTTTGCCCCTAGAAAATGAAGAACGGTGTCGATGGGAGTCATGACGAAGTCAGGGGACACTCGCGCCTTCTCACGGTTGTGCTGGAACCGCCGTCTGCCCGGTGCCTCGTTTTAGGCTCGAACTTTCGACGGCCGAAACTTCGCCGATCGAACGCTCAACGATAAAACGCTCGCCGATCAAACGCTCAAGGATTACCGGCACTTCCATCAGCGCTCGATTGCAATACTGGCTGGCGCGCCCGCGAAATTCAGCAAATATCGCGCTATCGAGCAAGCGTTCAACCGCCGGCGCAATTTTCCTGAAGCTCGGAACGACGATCCCGTAACCTTTTTCCGTCACCCACTCCGCGTTGTAGCGTTCCTGCGGTAGCGTTGTGGAATTACATTCAACGATCACCGGCAGATGAAACTGCAGCGCCTCGCTGATAGAACCCGGTCCCGGTTTGCCGATAAAGAAATCGGACAAGGCCATATAGTATTCGACGTTCTGCGTGAATCCAACGACTGCCATCCGCTTCCTCGTGTGTAGATTGCTTAGCCGCCTGGCGAGCTTTTGATTGTGGCCGCAAATCATGATTAGCTGATGATCGGCAGCAGACTGGTTGAGCTTTGTCGCAATGTCGAGCATCACCTGCGAACCGTGACCTCCGAACAAAACAATACCAGTCGGACAATCCCGTTCCAACCCGAGCTTGGTCCTTTCAGCGGCGCGGTCGAGAGTGGTCTTTTCATAGAACCTAGGCTTCAGGATCATTCCGGACGTCTGGAAAACATGGTCGGCGGGATGGTCGATGGCGAGGGCTTGCTCTCGGGCGCGGTCCGTGCCGGCGATGATGTATTCCGATTCGCGTTCAATCCAGAAGTGCGGAGGATAATCGGCCAGATCGGTGATTAGCGTGACAAATGGAGTTTTTCGGCCGTTACCAAGACTCTCAGCAATCTCGCGATTGAAATGCGGAATCACCGAGAGCACCAGATCCGCTGGATGATCGGCCCAGTAAGCTCGCAGCAGTTTGATGATCGCCGAATGGTAAACACGGATCGTGGTCTGCAGAATGAGCAGAAGTTGCGGCGTGAAACGCGTCCAGCCTTTGCGCAGGATGAGATTGTAAGTGTCCTGAATGCGCAGGCCCGTGGCACGGCGAATCAGGTCGAGGGGATCGAGCAATTCCTGAATATCCAGAAGAGCCACATCCCAGGGATGTTCCTGCGCGGAAAGTGTGGCTTTTAGAGCATCGGCTGCGCTGCGATGTCCGCCGCCGGCGTTATGGAAAACGATAGTTAGTTTGCGCAAGCGTTCCTTAGCTTCGTTGGCTGGGGTTAGCTTTTCGGCCGAGCGCAACAGTCGAATTCACCTCAGCGCTTAACACTCTCATATTCGCTATCTTCTGCCGACCCCACCTCGAGCAGTTCCGCCTCGTCGGCGAATTCAATTGCTTCGGCATCGACCGTTCCCGCGTGAGCATTCTGGTCGTCAGCTCTCTGTTCGTATTCGTGGATCTGCACTCCCTCTTCGCCAACCGTGATGTAGGTGAGATGCTCGTCAATCCAGGCCCCGCAATTGAAATAGTCGACTCCGCGATCGTGCTGTCGCAGCGCGGCATGGGTGTGCCCGCAGAAAATGCGGGCCGCATCATGGTGGCGCGCATGAGCCAGCGCGCCGCTCGCCACCTTCTCAGACAGGCGCTGCCATTGCGTTCCCAGCCGGTCGAGGAAGCGGCTGATCGATTTCTTTTTCGTATCCCACCTTTGCAGCTGCAGGTAGAGCAGCGTACCGAACCAGTAGTTGAGTCGCACATTTCTTACCACGAAATTATCGAACTGGTGACCGTGCACGGCGATGTGCCGCAATCCCCGATAACTCCAGCGATATTCCTGGAAGACGCGCACTCCCACTAAGTGCGACATGATTTCCGCCAGGCCGTGGTCGTGATTGCCTTCAACCCAAACCACTTCGACCTTACGCTTGGGATTCGAAAGCTTGCGAATGAAGCCGAGAAATTTCCAGTGCTCTTTCTTCAGCCGTCCAAAATTGAGGTCGGCAAAGATGTCGCCGAGCAGAATCAGACGCCGATACTGGTTTTCGCGCAGAACGCACAACGCCTCGCGGGCGCGGCTCATGTCCGCGCCGAGGTGAAGATCCGAGAGGATCAGCGTGTCGTAAACTTGCGCCACCATACTCTTATTTTGGCTGAAAAGTGTTACAAGTTGATGAATTGGGTACTAGTGTAAGTCCTGTAGTAACGGGTCGGTAATAGGGTGGTCCCAACGTAGAAGAGCCGTCCAAAGCCGCCGACCGCTCGACGGCCTTGTGTTCCCCGCAACGTCACTTCATTGTGTCGGTGGAACGTATTCGGCCGGACGCGCCGATCCTTCGCCGAAGAAAAACTGCTCCATCTGCTGCACGATGACTTCCTGATCCTGTTTGCGCGCCGGGTTCAGGCGATACTCGTTGAGCAGCATTTTGCAGTGTTCCATCCACTGTCCCCACGCCTGCTGCGAAATGTTCTCGTAAATTTTCTTGCCCAACTCGCTGTCGAACGGAGGCTCGGCAAGACCGGGCAATTCGCGTTTCAATTTTGCGCAAAAAACTGTGTGTTCTGCCATAGATTTTTCTTTCTGAAATTATCGCACACGAGCAACAACCCGAAGGCAACCGCTCCTGCTGGTTGTGCCACTTCGATGCGCAACTTCGCCTGAGTTGGTGGCGACGGGTCCAGCACGTGCACCACCAAAATCGATCGTCGAAGCGAGGAGTATAAAGATTTCGATTGACAAATTACATGCAAGTGGCAATATCTTGTGGTAGTAAAGCTGCTCATACTACAAATTGAGTAGCCGGGCATCAAGGTGCCCATGTCGAGAACCTTGGGAGAACAAATCGTTCAAACGGAGGAAACAGTTCATGGCAACCAAGAAGAAAGCCGCCAAGAAAAAGAAACACTAGATCGGACGGATGCTCGTTTAGATGTTCCCCCAAGCCTCTCAGGAGAAGCACCTCTTGAGAGGCTTTTCCGCTGATCCATACCGTCTAAGGCACGATGTTCAATACCCGCCCTGCAAATCCCGTAGCATCCTTAAAGTTCTGAAAAGACCGCGCGCCGCGTTTGTACTTTTGGGAGTTGTTCCGTGGCCCGGCTCGTGCTAGAAATGCGTATACTGTAGCGAAGAATTGGCCCCATGAGTCTCCGCAAGAAAGCTTCTAAGGCGGCCTCGCGCAACACCGAAATCGTGATTCCGGATAAGCTTTATTTCCGCATCGGCGAAGTAGCCAGCCTATGCCGTCTGCCGGCCTATGTGCTTCGCTTCTGGGAAACCGAATTCCCACAGCTCAAACCCGTCAAGAGCAGCACCGGGCAGCGCATGTACCGCAAACGCGATGTGGAATCGGTGGTGCGCATCAAAAAACTGCTTTATGAAGACGGCTTTACCATCGCCGGCGCGCGGGTGCAGTTACGTGAGGAGATCAAGTCCGAACGCAGTCAGTCGGCGCTTCCCTTTCCGATAGGTCCTTCGGTAAATGTCGCTTATCTGCGTAACGAATTACAGCAAATCCTGCACATTCTCTCCGCGCGTCACTAAGCCCAGCCTTTATAAATTGTCATCCCGAGCGACCGGGGTCCCCAGCAAGTTGCCTTTGCTTGCTGGGGTAGGGGAGCGAGGCGTCTGCATCTCGCCGTGAACCGCCTCACTTCGCTCGGGATGACAAACTTCAAGAAATGATTTTCTACGCCGACTCCCGCACCGGCTCGGCTTCTACCAGCGGCGCATCGACCAGGTGTTCGCTCACGAACCACACCTGCAATTCATTCGTGCGAAGCACGTCGCTCACCACCACGTCATTAGTACCAGCGTCGCCAATTTTGGCGGAGCGCTCTGCCAGTTCGCGGCATTGCGAGATGACCACCTCGTGCGCGTCCAGCAAACGTGACAGTTGCACGGGAACTTCTTCGCGGCCCTTCGGCGGGCGCGGGATCTTGGTCGTCTCGGCAACGTCGTGCGCCATGGCAATGCTGATACCGCCCAGCAACTGGATGCGTTCCGCGATCGTATCCACCAGTTCGCTCTGCTCGTCATGATGCTTATCGAAAAGAAGATGCAGTTGATAAAAAGTCGCTCCCGATACCTGCCAATGCGATTTCTTATAGAGATCGCGCAGCGTCATCGTATCGGCGAGAAGCTGGTTGAGTTGTTCCGTCATTTCCAGACGCACCGGCTCATCGAGTTGCAACGGAATCATTGAAGTCACCGTACCAAATGCCTGGAGTTCGCGGGCTGATTGGTGGAAGCGCGGTTGCGCTGAAACTTTGTGATTGCTGGAGCTTGGTTTCTTGGGCATGGGATTCTCCTGACACTAGAGATTTGGGGCAAGTCAGAAGGGGACAAAATATCAAACGGACGCATCTCCGTCCGCTCCTGTTTTGCCGATTCGACCTTTGTTTGGATGCGAAGCGATAAAAATCGGTTCGGCTTCAATTTTGGCGTCCGTCCGCCGACGCCCACCTTTACTCTCGCAGCTCAGTCGGCCGCGCTGCGCCGCATGGTGTGAACCTCAGTCAGGAAATCGATGCGCGGCTCACCTTTCACGCCCGCACTCGCCATTCTGGCTTTCAATTCCTCGGAGGCGAGGAAAGCCCGCGCCTGTTCCAGACTTTCCCACTCGAAGAAAAGATTGAGGTCGTTGACGTTTCCCGTACTGCGAAAAATACGGCAGCTGCGCTCGCCGTGCTTGCGTCGCCAATCGTAAGCGGAATCGAACGCCGCCTTCCACACGGTATAGTCGGCAACTTCGTGATGGATCAGAACGTTGACCATGTTCTGGGCACACTCCTTGTTACTGAAAAACGCTACTCAAAACGTTGCTCCAAACCCAGGAAAAATGCAAGAGACCCGGTCACAAGACCGGGTGACCGGATTCATGGCTCATCTGGTTTTCAGGCTCTCGCACCTTCCTCCGGAGAATCCCCGCCGAAGCCAGAGTCACCAGCAGACCGATTGGGAAGACTTCCATCAACGTCCACGCCACACTGGTCACCGGATTGCCATACGCCTCTTTAACTTCTTGCGCTTTCTTCTCCGCCTCCTCCAGCTTCTGCCCGCTCGCGCCGTCT
>JASHOU010000160.1 GCA_030038475.1 Terriglobales bacterium
ATGGGGACCAACAGCCTCGCGGTGACGCTGCCCGCGGTCCCACCACTCAATGAAATAGCTTCCTTCGGGGTGGTTCTCATCTTTTCCGTTGACGAGAACGTGATCTTTTCGCACTCTGCCCTTGCTGTCGAAAAGGACTGCCGCAAGGGCCCACTTGTCATTGATTTTGACTTGCTTGAAGAGCTTTACTCGCGAAGCTTTCGGCATTTTGGCGATTCCCTGGCTGAACCGCCAGTAGAATCGCCCATAAGCCATCTAAATGCAAGTAAATAAAGGAAGGTGATGACAGGGCAGCGTTCTAACCAACTGAACTACGTCCCCACTCGCCAAATCAACGAGATGCGCAATCGCCAGTGTTTATGCGGCTTTGCGCATTGTGCATAAACCGCATCGGATTGCAGGCACCGCCTACAAGAGCGCGATTCCTGGCTGAACCGCCCACAAACCATCCTGCTTTCCCTGTTCCTCTCGGATGTGCAAAACAGGTTTCTTACAGGCCTCCGCGTAATCCAGACTGTTTCCCAACCGGGCCACGTGGCCATTAAGACTTGAGCTGTTGTTTATTACAAAAATATCCTAACAGCTTCCGTCAGAACACGAAAGGGTGCGAGGCGACATTCATCTCCCAGTGGTCGGTTGGTTTCACATGGGAGCATCATCAATCGACGGCAGCAAGCTGGTGAACGACGGAAGCGAGTCTTGGTGAGCCACTGTAGGCGATGCGAAGCGCGACCGAGTCTATTGCTCGACTGCGCTCCTGGATATCCTCGAAGAGTCCACCCGTCTCAAGCCGACTGCCAATAGGCAACTCTGAGTGCTCTCAAACCAGGAGCGCAGGGAACATGTTAGGCAAGAGCGGAAACCATCGGAGCAATTTCTCCGAAAGCCGTTCTGGATAG
Source organism: Terriglobales bacterium (assembly GCA_030038475.1). Classification (GTDB taxonomy): domain Bacteria; phylum Acidobacteriota; class Terriglobia; order Terriglobales; family Acidobacteriaceae; genus Acidiflorens. Next base: position 900 of record JASHOU010000160.1, read on the forward strand.
TGTGCGTAGGCTACACCCCATCCAGAAATGAACGGCGGCGCAGTTCTCAGAACTCTAATTCGGCAATCAACTTCAAGAGTCGAAGAAGGGTTGTGCGTTCTTCCGGAGTCAGTTCTTTTCGGAGCTTATCGTCTGCGGCTACCCTCGCATCGATCAGGCGTTTCCTGTATCTGTGGCCTTTTGGTGTCAACGTGACGTGAATTGCTCTGCCCGATTTTGCTTTTCTCTCCGACACAAGCCCTTCCTGGACCATTGACTTGATAGCCCGGTGCACGACAGTTCGGTCCATACCGAGAAGTGTGGCGATTTGATTCTGATTGAGTGCGACGCCGCCCCGGAGTGTGGATAGGATGAAGCCGCGAGTCGCAGAGCACCGAGTTTTTCGTTCAAGTCTCTTGCCGACGGAAGAATAGGCTGCAAAGACGTGGGCAAGTACCGAGTCCCTCAGGATGTCTTGTGGAATATCGTTCTTTGGACCGACGATCTTGGAAACGACGATCATAGGACGGTTACCGTGGCATCGAGGGGTCGCCGCCACTGCGGCGGCTCCGCATAAGCAGACGATTTCTTCCCGATCGCAATCACCATCACAATTTCATGATACCGGGTTGACAGCCCGAGGAATCTGGAGAGTCTGCGGCCATCAAATCCTTCCATCGGGCACGTGTTCAGTCCCAGCGCTTCGGCGGCAATCATCAGATTCTCGCAAGCCAACGATGTACTCTTCGTCGCCCACTTTAGCTGGTCCCGTCGAAACACTGGCGGCATCCCGATCGTCTTCCACAAATTCAGCAGTCGAAAAATCACCCACTTGACCGCGCCAAAAATGCCGAACGGTCCCGGCATGAACAGGATTCGGCCGATCTTCGCCGTCTGCTCGTAGTCTCGGACTTTGGTGTCGCTGAAGCCGCTTCTGCGCATCCACTCTAACTGGGCTTGCGAGGTCGCCGCCAGCGACCCGATGTCAGCCACCGCAACCACCAGCGCCGACGCGGTTGCCGCAGGCATCTGTCTAAGGCAGAGCTTCGCCGCGGTTGCCTTTCCGGGCGACGATTCCACCCAAAAGAACCGGTACGGCTGCGTATTAAAACTGGAGGGAGCACGGCGGGCTGCATCGAGGATTTGTTCACGCACTACTTGGGGGATTTCGACCGGCTCAAAGGCCTTGACTGCTCGCCTGCGGAACAGCGCTTCCAGAATTTCACTCATAGGCAACCTCCTCTATGTTGCTATTACAACATAGTAATGTTGCATATGCAACATAAAAAAAACGCTGCCGCGGAGCAGAGAGCGGCGCTGTTTGGTTGCCCCCATCACAGGAGCCCCTTTACGCAACGAAATTTTGGCCTTGACATTATATATGCACTGCTATACATATGTATTGTCATGTATGTAGAGGCGCTCCAAACCCTGGGGGATCCGAGTCGGCTCCGCATCGTGGAAATCCTGCGGTGCGGCGAGCATTCGGTCAACGACATTGTCGAGAACGTCGATATTGACCAGTCCGGCGTATCACGGCACCTCCGCATCCTGCAGGAGGCTGGGTTCGTGCGCGTCCGCCCCGAGGGACAGAAGCGCTTCTACTCACTTTGCCCCCAGCCCTTCAGAGATCTCGATGCCTGGGTAAGCCAGTATCGGCAACTGTGGGAAGGTCGTCTCGACAAGTTCGCCGAGGCCCTCGCGCGCAAACGCGACGCCAGAAAGCCCGGCCTCGAAACAAGAAAATCATCAAGGAGAAAACATCATGAGCGCAAAAGCGAATAACCGGCCCGATCGCAAAATCGTCATCGAGCGCACGTACGAAGCATCGATCGAGGATGTCTGGGAGCTTTGGACGACTAGAGAGGGAATCGAATCGTGGTGGGGTCCGGAAGGGTTCTCGGTAAAGGTTCACGAGCTCGATCTCAGGGCTGGTGGCCAGATGGTATACGCAATGACGGCCGTCGATCCGCCGCAGGTTCAGTTCATGAAGCAGGCGGGGATGCCTCTGACGACCGAAGCGCGCCTGACCTACACCGAGATCGTTCCGGGCAAGACGATTGCCTACACTCACCGGGCCGATTTCATTCCCGGCGTTGAGCCCTACACCGTGGGCAACAGGGTGGACTTCTTTGCCGTAGGCGGCAACGTGCGCATGGTCCTGACGCTTGACCCGATGCACAGTGATGAGTGGACGCGGCGGGCCGTGATGGGCATGGAGAGCCAACTTCGAAAGCTCGCCGCGGTCATTGCCAGCCGAAGCGGGAAATAGATGGCCTCCTCCAGCGGCCTTCCTGGATTCACGTGAGGGCATAAGACACTCCACACCGAGCTGTGACTAGAATCACTGCTCGTTGAGTGAGAAGGTCTCAGAATAGTCCCGTGATGCCGGGGCGGGTTTCTTTTACCAGATTCCGTCCGGCGTCGAATTGAAGCGAAGGAAGAATATTTTCATGAAAAGCCAATATAGGATTGCGGCGATCGCGTGTTGCGTGTTGTTTGTTGCTGTGGTATTGCTGCGGTCGACGCCGGATGTAGGGGCAACCTCCACAGGCCAAATCGTTGGCACGGTGAAGCTGGATGGCCAAGCGCCACGTCCGAAGCCAATTGACATGTCCAAAGATCCGAGCTGCGCACAAACGCGAGGAGGAACTCCGGCGACGACGGAGAACGTCGTGGTTGGCGCAAACGGTGGACTGGAGAATGTCGTGGTTTACGTCTCGCAAGGACTGACGGGTAATGAAACGGCGACGGCATCGAATTCAGTGCCAATGGAGCAGAAGGGTTGCCAATATGTTCCGCACGTAGTGGCGGTGAATCCCGGGCAACATATAACCATGTTGAATGAAGACAAGACGTCGCACAATATTCACCCGGAGCCCAAGCTGGGCGGGGGTAACAACGGATGGAATAAATCCCAACTGGTGGGCGGTGCGCCGATCGACGTCACATGGATGAATGAGGAAGTTGCAATTCCGGTGAAGTGCAACGTCCATCCTTGGATGAGGGCCTACATCGTGGTGGTGAAGGGGCCATACGGAGTCAGCAACGAGACGGGATCCTTTAAGCTCGATGGTCTGTCCGCGGGCACCTACACGCTAACCGCTTGGCATGAAACCTACGGGACTCAGACACAGACCGTGACGGTTGCCGGAGGCAAGCCGACCACGACTGAATTTACTTTCAAAACGAAGTAAAGCGAAAGCCAAGCATAGCTTTCGAGTACGGCAGGCGCCGCCGCGGGCGAGGCCGGTGCGGGGAAACTCGCGACGGCGAGCAGGGTTATCAGTCTTCGGTATGCAGTCTATGGCGTCAGTTGGTAGAGGTCTACGCCGCCGTGGTAATTGGGCACATAGATTTGGCCGCCATCGATCACCGGCGGATCAAACTTGTTGAACAGAAATTGAATGTTCCAGCTCTGCGAATCCCACAAGACCTTTAGCGATCCATCGGCAGCTAAGTGTACCGGGTCGTAGATGAGTAGACGGCCGTTCACAACTTGAGCGTTGGCGTTGCCGTACGGAATCGTACATACGAGGATGGCGGAGTTGGGATCCGGCCCGTTGCTCGATCCGGAACAAAATCCACCGGGCATGCCTCCCGGCGGATTGCCGCGCACGTCGGCGCTCGCGTATTCGTTGCTTTGCGCAATATAGGTTAGATTTCCGGTTGAACTCACGGCCCACTTATGCAGTTGGGAGTTCTCACCCCAGGCGAAGATCGTCCACGATTGCAGCAGCGGATCGAAGAACTGCACCGGCGTCATGTGGAGATGGGCCGTATCGCCCCAGGGAAGAAAGTCCAATGTAGCGGGATCGGTTGGACAGGGATCAACTGGCCCCGGACTCATGGTCAGCCAGACGGGCGGAGCGGCGAGTTTGGCGCAGTTCGCCTTAGGGTTTGCCAGGTCTGAAAGTGTGGTGCCGCCAAGCGCCGCGGTTTTGATGGGATAGGCGATTCCATCCTTGCCGGCGGCAACGCAAACGCCAATCGAGAAAATACAGGCCGGACCAGCCGATCCCCAATCTTCATCCGACCAATTTCCGGAGGCCATCGCCGGGTAGACGAGAAGGGTTGGGACACCCCGGTCGTTGAGCGCTGGCACCAGTTTTGCATTCTTCAGAGCCGTGTTCATTAGAGCAGTGTTCATTCCGCCGCCAACCGGCTTGATCGCCTCGGAAGGGGCGCTGACGCCAGCCAGCTTAACGGCCGGGGCCGCGGCTTGACCGGATCTGGCGAGGTCGGTCCAGGGCGTCCAGTGATCGACAACTTGCAGCGAGGCAGGAGTTCCTGACGAAGCAGGCGTGTACTTCAGTTTGAGGAACGACTCGCCCCACTGGCTGACACCGTCAAAGTCGCCATTTCCTGTGAGCACGTAGAGGTTGCCTTGCGCGTCTGCGATTGCGCCTTGGCCCGCCATCCACACGCCAGCACCTTCGCCGGCTGTCGTCGCGAGCATTGCGCTCACCGTATTACTCGCCACATCGAAGGCGAAGCAATAGCCGGAAGCAACACCCGCCTGAGTCTCATTGATGGTTCCCGAGCACCCGAATACAGTTTTCACACCGTTGACGTTCGTTTCCACGAGAGAGGATCGTTGTTTGCGCATCGTCGCGTTAAAGTCTTGCGTTCCGCTCTTGCCCTGGATCAGCACAGGTGGAACTACCTGACTTCCATCCGCCACGTTAAGCACGAACATGTAATAACGAGCCGTTTGCGGATTGCCGGTATTGTCCTGAGAAACCCAACACACCTGATATAAGCGCTGAGTATCTGCGTCGATTACTCCAGTAGAGAGGCAGCCCCAATACTGATTGATCTGATGGAGGTCGATAGCTTCAGAGCCAGTAACTGGCGTTCCGAGAGTAACCTGCCAGATGCCAGAGCCATCATGAGCATCGACACCGCGCACTACGTCGGCCATGGACGGCAGCACCATGACATCACGAGTTCCGCGCGCGGTGCTTACGTTAGGCAGGATAAGAGGCTGCGCTTCCATGCCTCGGGCATCTCCGATTACTGGAATAATCGTGGCTCGCGCAATTCCCTTGGTCATAACTGAGGCTTGAGTAAGTTGAGTTTCATGCGGATTCCATCCGCTTCGTGAGTTATCCGCCGAGCGAGTGAGCCATGGCACCATGGTTGATTGGACCGTGGCTGATTGGGATAAACATTTTTCAGTGGCCACGATGAGAAATGTGGAGATGAGCAGGCATGCCAGAGAGAGTTTCATGTGTCCTCCTGTGGGGTAATAAGAACGGAGGTTAATAATTCAGATGAGGAACAATCGCCTGGCTAACGATCGTCTGGCTAATGACCGTTTGGCCAACGATCTTACTTCCTCATGGACGGTTGCCGACCTATTGGGTTTCTCGAAAGTATCACAAGGCCGGATGCAGTTCAATGCCGGCGAACATAATTCCGGCGAACCTTCTTCCCGCGAGCATTCTTCCGGCAACCATTCGGTTCGCCGATTCGCGGTGTGCTAGGCTAAACGCAAATTGGAGGGAGCACTTTGGCAGATCGTCCAGTCGCGAGCGTGACAGCAGGGAACTCGGATCGCAAGTCAGAGGCTACTCTGCGCAGACCGGTCGATGCGAAATCCGCTGGCCAACCGAATGTGACTACTTTGTTCAACGATGCTGCCGACAATCTCCGCGGCCGTATCTTTGCAATCTACGGAATCTTATTTGCGTTCAACATTGCGGCGTGGGCCTGGGCTGGCCTCGCATTTCACCGGTATCCCGTGCTGCTGGGCACTGCGCTGTTGGCTTACAGCTTCGGCCTTCGCCATGCGGTGGATGCAGATCACATAGCGGCCATCGACAATGTCACGCGAAAGCTGATGCAGGATGGCAAGCGTCCGGTTGCGGTCGGGTTCATGTTTTCGCTAGGACATTCGACTGTAGTCGTGCTGGGCGCGGCGGCGATTGGGCAAGCGACGCTGATACTACAGCATCGTCTCGACGCCGTCAGGAACTTAGCGTCGGTGATTGGCACGCTGGTCTCGGCTTTTTTTCTGTTCGCGATCGCCATGGTCAACATGATTGTTCTGCGATCAATCTATCGGACGTTTGTCAGAGTGCGACACGGCCAGCCTTATGTGGACGAGGATTTCGACATGCTCGTCGGCGGCCGCGGGTTTCTATCGCGAATATTCCGTCCGATGTTCCACATGATCAGCCGGAGTTGGCACATGTATCCTCTGGGCGTGCTATTTGGCTTGGGATTCGACACTGCGACCGAGATCGGCGTGTTAGGAATTTCCGCAGCGGAAGCGGCCAAGGGCCTGTCGTTTGGGGCAATCCTCGTGTTTCCGATTCTTTTTGCGGCGGGAATGTCGCTCATCGATACGACCGACAATATCCTCATGCTGGGCGCGTATGGATGGGCGTTCGTAAAACCGATCCGCAAACTCTACTACAACATCACGATCACCTGCGTCTCCGTACTGGTTGCAGTTCTGATCGGAGGGATTGAGGCGCTCGGACTGCTGGGCGAACACTTTCGGCTCAATGGATGGTTCTGGGGTGGGATCGCTAAACTCAACGATAATTTCGGAACCTTGGGCTATTTCATCGTGGGCCTTTTCGTAATGAGCTGGATTCTCTCGATTGCGTTCTATAAGTGGCGACGATTCGAAGATGTCGAAGTGGATGCCTGAAAAGATGTACAGAACAGTCGTGATGCCGCAACTCGTCCGATAACCGTTCCGCACCCTTGGTTTGTGGACTTCTTCTTCTCATGGCCAGCACTCAAGCCGAGTCGTCCCCGTCATCGTCGAACCGGAAGCTGATCCTTGCCGGGCAAATTGCTTTTCTGCCCACTGGCGTCCTCACCACGCTGCTCGGCCCGATGCTGCCGATCTTGGCGATTCACTGGAGACTGAATGATACCCAGGCCGGCAATCTGTTTCTGGTGCAGTTCCTGGCGATGCTCGTGGGCGTGCAACTCTCGGGAATTCTGCTGGCGCGGTTGGGGTTCCGTCCCGCTTTTTTGTCTGGGTTGTTGGCGATGGCAGTCGGCATCGCGATGGTATATGCAGGATCGCTTTGGCTGGGACTGATCTCGATTGCGGTGTATGGTCTGGGACTCGGGCTGATGATCCCAACCGACAACCTGTTGATTGCCGAGATTGCATCGGTGTCCGAAGGGCGTTCGGCAGCCGATGCTGTGAGCCTGCTGAATTTTTTTTGGGGCGTCGGCGCAGTATTTTGCTCGCTGATGGTGGCTTGGACCGCGGCGCACGAGTTGCTGCCATACTTTTTTGGCGCGGTGGCAATTTTTCTTATCCTGCTGGCAATGGTCACGCGCAACTGGTCTTTTCCTGCGGCGGCAAGATCTAATCGACCGTCGGCCTCATGGCTGGAACTGGCGAAGCATCCGGCGCTGTGGCTCTTTGCATCGGTGTTCTTCTTGTATCCGGGAGCGGAAACGGCGGTGGGAGGATGGACCGGGTCTTATGTTTCGCGCATTGGCGCCGCGGGCGCGGCGCTGGCGTCGGTAATGCCCGCATTTTTCTGGTCGGCGCTGACGGTGGGCCGGGCGTTGGGGACTGCTTTTCTGCGTCACGTCCCCGAGCGCCAGGTTTTGCGCGCGGGTTGTGCTGCGGGCGCGGCGGGCATCGGGCTTATGCTTTGGAGCCCATCTCTGGCGGGAGTCATTGCCGGCGCGATGATTACGGGACTGAGTTACTCCACGCTATATCCGATTACGGTTGCGCGGCTTTCGCAGCGCTACGGCGTGGCGGCGCGAAGCATCGGCGCCGTTATGTTTTCACTCGCCTCGGTGGGGCCGGCGGTGATTCCCTGGATGGTCGGGGTGATTTCGCATTCCACGGGCAGTCTGCGCGCTGGCCTGCTGGTGCCGCTGGGAGCAACCGTGATCCTGCTACTGATTCATTTATTTGAGTGGTGAGTTAAAATCGTCGATCCGAGCAGACCGTCGAAGACGCCTGCTAGGCGGAAGACCTGATAATCGCAGGGCTATTGACTTAGCTAAGTCAAGTTAGCTAACATGGCTTTATGGAAACCATCACCATACACAGGGCCAAGACCGAGCTTTCGCGGCTGATTGAGAGGGTCTGCCGGGGTGAGGAGATTGTGATCGCTCGGGGCAAGAAGCCGGTGGTGCGGCTTGTCGCCATCGAGGACAAACGAGGTCAACGCAAGCCCGGCGCCTTGCGTGGGAAGCTGAAGGTTGGACCGGAATTCTTCGAGCCGTTGCCTCCGGAGGAACTGGACGCGTGGGGGCAATAGCGTGCGCCTGTTGCTCGACACCCATGCTTTGCTCTGGTGGTTCAGCGACGATCCGGGGCTGCCCGCGTCTTGCAGAAAGCTGATAGGCCGGTCCGACAATAGCGTCTTTGTTAGCGCAGCTTCCGCCTGGGAAATTGCCACAAAGTTTCGACTCGGCAAGCTGCCGAATGCTTCCGACCTGGTGCAAGATTTCGGGGGCTATCTTGCCCGGGACAGGTTCCTCAGTCTGCTCGTGTCGAACGATCATGGAGTGCGTGCTGGGATGTTGCCCGGGCCTCACCAAGATCCGTTCGACCGGATGCTGATCGCACAGGCCGAGATCGAGAAGCTTTTCATTATCAGCAACGAAAAAATCTTCGACCGGTATGGCGTGCGGCGGATCTGGTGAACGCCGACTTGGCAGCATATTCACCCGTTCGACCATCCATTTTTGCCGTTTGCTGCTAATCCATACATAATCAATGGCTTACATTGACCTTGGGTGCATCTTTCGATACTCTCAGAGCATCTTTATACCGTGGGAAAGTGTACCCTTGTGGTGGGGGAAATTGCTTGTCTGAGATCAGGAATTTGCCTACTAAAACCTTACTGCTGTTGAAGCCGCGGGGATTTTGCGCGGGAGTGGTGCGGGCGATCGATATTGTGCGGATTGCGCTGGAGGCATTCGGGCGTCCGATTTATGTGCGCAAGGAGATCGTGCATAACCGCTTTGTGGTGGAAGAACTACAGCAGAAGGGCGCGATTTTTGTCGACAACGTGCACGAGGTGCCCGAGGGAGAGCGGGTGATTTACAGCGCGCACGGAGTTTCTCCCGAGGTCCGCGAAGCGAGCAAGGCGCGCAAACTGAGAGTGATCGATGCGACGTGCCCACTGGTCACCAAGGTGCATGTGGAGGCGGTGAAGTTTGCGAAAGAAGGCTATTCGCTGATTCTCATTGGCCATCGCGATCACGATGAGGTAATTGGGACACTGGGCGAGGCTCCGGCGGTGACGCAGGTGGTGGGATCACCGGCGGAAGTCGCGTCGGTCACGTTGCCCGATCCGAATCGGGTAGCGTATTTGACGCAGACGACGCTGAGTCTGGATGAAACGCGCGACATTATTGCGGCGCTGCGGGCGCGGTTTCCTAACATCAAAGGCCCGGCGGCGCAGGATATCTGCTACGCCACGGAAAACCGCCAGGTCGCGGTGAAACATGTAGCCTCGGACGCGGATTTGCTGCTGGTGGTGGGCTCGGATAACAGTTCGAATTCGAAGCGCTTGGTAGAAGTGGCGAGGAGTTTAGGGACTCCGGCGCATCTAATCGATGATTGCCGCGACATTCAACCGCAGTGGTTGAATAACGTGAAGACGGTGGCATTAACGGCGGGCGCGTCGGCTCCGGAGCATCTGGTGCAGGAAGTGGTGGAGTATTTGGCGGGAAAGGGTTTTAGCGACGTGCAGGAGCTGGAGATCATGCCCGAGAACGTTCGCTTTGGATTGCCGCCGGAGATTGTGGCAACGATTTCAGCGGCTCCGGTGGGCGCTGCGGTGGAGACTTAACCTGGAGTTATATGGACGAATCCTCCCCTCATAGTTCGGCTCCTGCGCCGCAAATGCGATTTGGAAAGATCGACGACCTGGGAAGTCGGGTTGCGGTTGCCGCAGACGCGGCTCGCAATTATCTTTTCTCACAGCAGCATGAACAAGGTTACTGGTGCGGAGAGCTGGAAGCCGATACCACGCTCGAATCCGATTACATTTTGCTGCACACGCTGCTCGGTACGGGCAACCAGAAGCGCTTTGACAAAGCTGCGCGTTACATCCTGAATCATCAGAATGAAGATGGCGGATGGGGCATTTATGCGCGCGGGCCTTCGAACGTCAGCGCTTCGGTGAAGGCTTATTTTGGGCTGAAGTTGGCGGGATTCACGGTGGATCATCCGGCGTTGCTGCGCGCGCGCAAAAAGATTCTTGAATTAGGTGGCGTGACCGAGGTCAATACCTTTACCAAGATCTATCTCTGTTTCTTTGGGCAATACGATTACGATGCGGTGCCGGCCATTCCACCGGAAATTGTGCTGTTTCCCAACTGGTTCTGGTTCAATATCTACGAAATTTCGTCGTGGTCGCGGGCGATTCTGGTGCCGCTTTCGATTTGTTACGCGAAGAAGCCGTTCAAAAAGATTCCAGATAAAATGGGCGTGGAGGAGTTGTTTGTTGGTGGGCGCGATAAGTCGCGCATGCATTTGCACTGGGCCAGGGAAAAGATTTCGTGGCGCAACTTTTTCTTATGCCTAGACCGCATCACGCATTGGTTTGAGCTCGTGCATGTGCGGCCGCTGCGGTCGATTGCGTTGAAGAAGGCCGAGAGATGGGTGCTGGAACGATTTGAGATGAGCGATGGGCTGGGCGCGATTTATCCCTCGATGATGAATGCGATCATCGCGCTGCGCTGCCTTGGGTATTCGCTGGACGATCCGCAGGTGATTCGGGCGCTCGATGAGTTTGAGAAACTGGGAATCGAAGAGGATGACACTTTCCGTATGCAGCCCTGCATGTCTCCCGTGTGGGATACGGCGTATGCCTTGTTTGCGTTGAGCGGGGCAGGAGTTCCGGCGACGGACGCCCGGATGGTGAAGTGCGCGGATTGGATTCTGCAGAAGCAGGTGCGCAAGCCGGGAGACTGGAAGATCAAGAATCCGAAGGGCGAGCCAGGCGGATGGTACTTCGAGTTCAACAACGAGTTCTATCCCGATGTCGACGACACGGCGATGGTTTGTTTAGGGCTGAGCCAGGTCGAGCATCCGAACGGACGTTATCAACGCGAGTCGGTGCAGCGGGCGATCGATTGGATCCTGTCGATGCAATGCAAGGATGGCGGCTGGGCGTCATTCGACAAAGACAACGATCGCATGGTGTTTCAGTACATACCATTTGCCGATCACAACGCCATGCTCGATCCGGCGACGGTCGATATCACGGGCCGGATTCTGGAGTGCCTCGCAGCGTATGGGTATAGCCAGAGTCATCCGGCGGTGCAGCGAGCGCTGAAGTTCATTCGCAAACAGCAGGAGCCGGATGGAAGCTGGTTCGGACGCTGGGGCGTGAATTATATCTACGGAACGATGCAGGTTTTGCGCGGGCTCGAGGCTATGGGCGTTGACCGCAACGACCCGATGATTCAGCAGGCGGCAGAGTGGCTGCGTTCTGTGCAGAATGCCGATGGAGGTTGGGGTGAGACGGTGGGATCGTATGACGATCCGAACCTTCGCGGGCAAGGCGAAAGCACAGCTTCGCAGACGGCGTGGGCGATCATGGGACTTTTGGCAGTCGGCGATACACGCAGCGAATGCGTGGCGCGCGGCATAGCTTATCTTTTGCGCACGCAGAAAAAAGATGGATCTTGGGACGAGCAGCTTTTTACAGGAACCGGTTTCCCGCGCGTCTTTTACCTGATATACCACCTCTACCGCCAGTATTTCCCGCTGATTGCGTTGACGAGCTATGCAAAAGTGATAGCGGAGAAAAACTAGGCCCGCGCTGCCGTTCTTTAACATTAGCGTAGCCAAGCGACGTATGGACGAGAATCTCATTCTAGTGGCGGGACTTCCCGGGAGCGAAAAAACAACATATCTCTCCGAAATGCTCAGAGGCGGCGGTTTGTTGGTTTTCGATGATTTCAAGAAAGGCGGAAAGGATCTAAGGTTTCGTAGTTCGCCTAAATTTTGCGCCCTAGTCGGCGCGCTCTGCGCTGGCGTCAAGTGTATCGTAGCTGACATCCACTTCTGTAAGGACGAATCCAGACAGGAAGCGGAGGACGAAATAAGGAAGGAAGTTCCCGACGTAAGGCTCTGCTGGCGTTTTTTCGAGAACGATGCGGCGGCTTGCGAAGCAAATATCAGAGCACGTAATCGCGACTGTGTTCAAAGTGAGCTGGAGTATTTGGCGCAGTACTCACGCCAATACCGTATTCCACACGATGCGGTCATATTTTCGGTGTGGAAGTGAGAATAGCGGTTGAAAGTCTTAGTCACTGGCGCCACGGGATTTCTAGGTAGCCACGTTGCGCGCGTTCTCGCGGAGCAGGGAGCCGACTTGCGGCTGCTGGTGCGGCCGGCGAGCGACCTGCGCAATATTGAAGACTTGAATGCCGATCGCGCGATCGGTGACCTGCGCGATCCGGCTTCGATTGAGAAAGCGGTTTCGGGCTGCAAGGTCGTGTTTCATGTTGCCGCGGACTACCGGCTGTGGGTGCGCGATCCCGCGGAAATGTATCGCTCGAATGTCGAGGGCACGCGTGCGTTGCTGGAAGCGGCGCGGAAACAGGGCGTGCGGCGAGTCGTGCACACGTCGAGCGTCGCGACTATGGGCTTCGTCTCGGGCGTTTCGAAGAATGGGAATGTCGCCGATGAGCAGAGTCCGGTCGGCATTGGGGATATGATCGGACATTACAAGCGTTCAAAGTTCATGGCGGAACGCGTAGCAATAGACGCGGCACAATCGGGTCAGGATGTCGTGATCGTGAATCCGACGACTCCAATCGGCGAGCGCGATATTAAACCGACCCCAACCGGGCGAATCGTCGTGGATTTTCTGAAGCGAAAGTTTCCGGCATACGTGGAAACGGGATTGAATCTGGTGGATGCAACCGAGTGCGCGCGCGGCCACGTGCAGGCGCTGGAGAAGGGAAGGCCGGGCGAGCGCTACATTTTGGGCGGAGAGAATTTGACGCTGAAGCAGATTCTGGACCGGCTGGCTGTGATTACGGGATTGAGATCGCCGACGGTGAAGTTGCCCTACGTTTTCGCGTTTGCGACCGGCGTCGTGGATGAGATGGTAAGGGGTCGGCTGCTAGGTCACGAGCCCCGCGCGACCATTGACGCCGTGCGCATGGGACGGAAGATGATGTTTGTGAGTTCGGCCAAAGCGGAACGAGAATTGGGATGGCGGGTGGTTCCCGTGGATGGCGCGTTGCGGCGATCGGTGGAGTGGTTCCGCAGCCATGGATATGCCTGAGATCGGGATAATCGAGACAGCAATGATCAAGGGATTGTCACGATGAGAATTGCGATCATAGCTGCGATGGAGCGCGAGGTCGCGCCTCTGATTCGAAGCTGGACGCCGAGGACGATCGAACAGGGCGGACGACGATATCAGATTTTTGAAGATGGCCAGGCGGTTGTGATTTGCGGCGGGATTGGCGCGGAAGCGGCGCGGCGGGCGACGGAAGCGGTGATTCGGGAAGTGAATCCTGCACGGGTCGTTTCGGTTGGATTTGCGGGTGCACTGGATGAATCGCTCGAAGTCGGCCAGGTTTTCGAGCCGCGCATCGTGATCAATGCTGCCGACGGGATGCGAACCGATGTCGGCGCGGGTGAGGGAGTGCTCGTCAGTTCCGCGAGTGTGGCCAGCAAAGAGCAGAAGGCGCGGTTCGGCAAAGCTTATGGCGCGAGTGCCGTCGATATGGAAGCGGCAGCGGTGGCACTGGGAGCGCTGGCACGGGGCGTGGAGTTTGCAGCGCTGAAAGCCATTTCTGACGCCGCCGATTTTGAGTTGCCGGAGATGGAACATTTTGTGGCGAAGGAGGGAAGTTTTCGCTCCGGCAAATTTGTGTGTCATCTCGCAGTTCGACCGTGGCTGTGGTGGAAGGCCATTATTCTGGCGCGGAACAGTTCCAAGGCGAGTCGCGCGCTTTGCGCGGCGATTGCAAGTTACCTTAATCGTGAGGCCAGGAGCGAAGTGAATTTGGCCTCGGCTGGAACTCCGATTAGGTTCGGTGTGGCCAGCTCGAAGCATTAGGACGCTCCGATTAAGGAACGACTGTTAAGTAGAAATGAAGAATTTTTAAACCATAGGGTATGCGGAGATGCACGGAGGCACCCGAGACCATAATCTGATTTCCCAATCTGATTACTCAGGGGAAACGGCAACATCTGTTATGGCCATTGCTCGCACGTTAGCGGTTGAAAACGAAAGCCACGCGATTCCTTCCACGATGCAGGCAGCCGTGTATCGCGGCGTGAACGATGTGCGTATGGAAGAAGTTCCAGTGCCGGAAATCGGGCCCGGGGAGATTCTGGTCCGCGTGCATACCTGCGGAATCTGCGGAACGGACCTGAAAAAGATTGCTACCGGGTCTCACTCCGCGCCGCGCATTTTTGGACACGAAACCGCCGGCGTGGTTGCAAGAGTGGGCGACGGCGTCGGCAAATTTACCGTCGGCGATCGCGTGGTTGTGTTTCACCATATTCCTTGCAGGGAGTGTTATTACTGCCGGCACAAAACGTTTGCGCAGTGCGCCACCTACAAGAAAGTGGGTTGCACGGCAGGTTTTGAGCCTTCAGGCGGCGGGTTTGCGGAATATGTCCGCGTGATGGACTGGATTGTCGAAAAAGGAACAGTTCGCATCCCGGACGGAGTCAGTTTTGAGCAGGCAAGTTTTGTTGAGCCGGTGAATACTTGCATCAAAGGTATTGAGACACTGCGGTTGCTAGCTGGTGAAACGGTACTGGTGATGGGGCAAGGCCCAATTGGCCTGATCCTGGCAACACTGGCGAAGCGGGCGGGCGCACAGGTGATTACTTCCGATTTGCATTCAGCGAGGCTTACAATAGCTAATAGCTTCGGCCTCAATCAGACAATTGACGCGTCCAAGGCTGACGCTGGCGAAGCCGTGCGCGAAATTACTGAAGGGCGCGGGGCAGATGCCGTGATTTTAGCAGTAGGCGGGAGCGCGTTAATCCGTCCGGCTATGGATGCGACGCGACCGGGAGGTAGGCTTTTGTTATTTGCCCAGACGGCGCGGGGCGAGGCGACGATCGATCCAGCGGCAGTGTGCGTAGATGAAAAGGCTTTATTGGGATCGTACAGCGCATCGGTTGAACTGCAAGACGAGTCGGTACGGTTCGTGATGAATCGCGAGATGGATCTGGAGCGGCTGATCAGCCACCGGTTTCCGCTGCAAAGCGCGGTGGAAGCGCTGCAACTGGCTGCGCATCCGGGGCCCGACTCGATGAAGATTGTAATCCAGCCTGGCATCGCTGCGGCTGCGGAAACCGCCGGTGCGGGCGCAAAGGATTGGGGCGTGCGGGAAGGAAATCAACTGTGAATGGCAAGATGACGGCGGCTGTACTGTACGGCAAAGAAGACATCAAGATTGAGAAGGTACCGATCCCGCGCGTGGGCGACGGCGAGGTGTTGGTTAAGGTGCACGTGGCGCTAACTTGCGGCACCGATTTGAAGGTGTATCAGCGCGGCTATCACGCGCGCATGATTGTGCCGCCGGCGCTGTTTGGCCATGAACTGGCGGGGACGATTGAAGAAGTCGGCGAGGGCGTGCGCGGCTTCAGAAAAGGCATGCGCGTGGTCGCGCTGAATTCGGCTCCATGCGGCATGTGTTTTTATTGCTCGAAACATCAACTGAACCTGTGCGAGGATTTGCTCTTCAACAACGGCGCCTACGCAGAATACATCCGGATTCCGCGGCGCATTGTGGAAGGCAATATGCTGGTGGTGCCTCCGAGCGTGAGCTTTGAAGATGCGGCCATGACTGAACCGCTGGCGTGCGTTCTGCGCGGTCTGCACGAGACAGGAGTGCAAATCGGTGACACGGTAGCGGTGATCGGCGGCGGTCCGATCGGCCTTATGTTTGTGCATGTCGCGAAGGCGATCGGATGCAATGTGATCTCGGTGGTGAAGCGCGATTCGCAGGTCGCGTTGGCGCGCAAGAAGGGCGCGCATGAGGTGGTGCAGATTACCAAGGTCAAGGATGCGGTGGAAGCCGTGCGGGAGTTGACTCCGGAGATACGTGGCGCGGATGTGGCGATCGAAGCGGTCGGCCGTCCGGAAGCCTGGGAGTGGGCGGTGCAGATGGTGCGCAAGGGCGGGACGGTGAATTTCTTCGGCGGGTGCGCGGCGGGATCGAAGGTGCAGTTAGATACCAACCGGCTGCATTATTCGGAGATTACGTTGAAAGCGACCTTCCATCACACTCCGGAGACGGTGCGGCGGGCCTTCGGTTTGATTGCCGAAAAAAAAGTTTGCGGCAACGACTATATTACCGGCGAAGCCCCACTCTCGCGTCTGCAGGAAGTGCTGCGCCACATGCTGAACCGGGGTGGCGATATTAAGACAGCGATCATTCCAGGTCACTAGCGCTTCCCGCAATTATGACAATCTATATCCGATGACAACGGCGGCCGACCATTCTATTGTGGCTCCTATTGTTTCAGCGCCGCCCTCTTCCGCCTGGAGTGTGCTGCCCCAGGAGTACGCCATTCCTGAACGAGCGCCTTCGGAGGCAGCGGCGCGCGAATACTGCCGGCGATTGGCGCGTTCGCACTACGAAAATTTTTCGGTTGCTTCTTGGTTTCTGCCGGAGCGGCTGCGCCAGCATTTCTTCAACGTTTACGCCTATTGCCGAATTTCGGACGATCTCGGCGACGAGGTGGGAGACAGCGCCGCAGCTTTGCAGTTGCTCGATCAGTGGGAGTCGGAGTTGAATGCGTGCTACGCGGGCCATCCGCGCCATCCGGTATTTGTGGCATTGGCCGACTCGGTGCGCAAGTTTGAGATTCCGAAGCATGAATTCGCGGATTTGCTGACCGCGTTTCGGCAGGATCAAACGATTACGCGCTACGAGACATTCAACGATCTGCTGGGCTACTGCCGGTATTCGGCGAATCCTGTCGGGCACCTGGTGCTGTACGTTTGCGGATACCGTGATGCGGAGCGGCAACAGCTTTCGGATTACACTTGCACGGCGCTGCAGCTGGCGAACTTCTGGCAGGATGTCAGCGTGGATTTTGCCAAAGCGCGAATCTATCTCCCGCTCGAAGATTTGCGCCGCTTTGGCGTGAGCGAGGAGGAGATTCGCGAGGAGAAAAACACTTCGGCATTTCGCGAGATGATGCGCTTTGAGGTCGCGCGGGCAAGAGAGTGGTTTGCGCAAGGGATGGCGCTGGTCGCGAAGGTCGATCGCGCCCTGGCGATTGATATTGAGCTCTTCAGCCGCGGCGGACAAGAGATTTTGAATGCGATCGAGCGGCAAAATTACGCGGTGCTGGGCAGACGTCCGGCGATTTCCAAGACACAGAAACTAAATCTGGTCGCTTGTGCGGCACTGGGGAAGCTGCTCGGTAAACCTCTGGGTAAACAAAAGCTTGGTAAACAGAAACAATGAGCACGGCCGTGTCAAATGCGCCTGCGCAGTTCGCGCCGACTGCTTCGCAGTTGGAGATGGCGTATTCGGTTTGCCGGCACATCGCGCGCTCCGCCGCTAAGAATTTTTACTACGGATTTGTAGTACTGCCGAGGCACAAGCGCAACGCATTGAGCGCGGTATATGCGTTTATGCGGCGCTGCGACGACATCGCCGACGACAACACGCTAAGCCGCGAGGATCGGCACAACAAGCTGGCCGAATGGCTGGATAAGGTGCACCGCGCATTGGCCGCGCAGCCTACGGATGACCCTTTGCTATTGGCGCTGACGGATGCGCAGCGCCGTTATCAGATTCCGATTGGACTGCTCGATCAGCTCGCGTTCGGTACGGCTGCGGATCTGGACTACGACGAGCCGGAATCCGCCGGCAAAACAGCGCTGGCCGCGCGCTACCAGAATTTTGACGAGCTGCGCCAGTATTGCTACGGTGTGGCATCGGTGGTTGGGCTGGTTTGCATCAGGATCTTCGGGTATCGCGATCCGGCTGCAGAGCCGCTCGCGGAACGCTGCGGGTTGGCATTTCAGCTGACGAATATTATTCGCGATGTCAAAGAGGATGTTGGCAACGGAAGAATTTATTTTCCGCAGGAAGATCTTGCGCAGTTCGGTCTCACGGCCAACGATCTTGCCGCAGTGAACATCGACGTCTCTCGGATTCGCCCGCTTCTGGTTTTGGAAGCCGAACGCGCTCGCGAGTGCTACCGGGCCGGAGACGAATTGATTCCGCTGGTAAGTGAAGACAGTCAGCCTGCGCTTTGGGTGCTGATTACGATTTATCGACGGCTCCTCGAGAAAATTGCGGCAAAGCAATACGACGTGTTCAGCGAGCGCGTCGCGTTAACCGTTCGCGAGAAACTGGTAATTCTCGGAAAAGGATTCGTGCAGCGACTGGTGTGATGCCGTCCCGGTCTGCACTAACTTGGTCTATCCTGACTCGATCTACCCTAATTTGATCTATCCTAAATTTATCCGTCCAAACTTGATCGCTTCGAATAAGACACGCGCTACAGTTGCCATCGCCGGTGGTGGTTTGGCTGGCCTTGCGGCTGCATGCGCTCTGGCAGAAGCCGGTTTTCGCGTGACGTTGTTTGAGCGGCGTCCTTATCTGGGCGGGCGCGCATCTTCGTATCAGCATCCGGGCACCGGCGAGATTGTCGACAATTGCCAGCACGTGTTGCTCGGCTGCTGCACGAACCTCATCGATTTCTATCGCCGCACCGGAGTCGATGGCAGAATTCGCTGGTACGAGCAGTTGAC
This sequence comes from Terriglobales bacterium, assembly GCA_030038475.1. GTDB lineage: Bacteria > Acidobacteriota > Terriglobia > Terriglobales > Acidobacteriaceae > Acidiflorens. The sequence continues at coordinate 19,598 of JASHOU010000160.1, forward strand.
GTTTCTGGAACCTGGCGGCCGCGCTTCGAAAATTGCGCCATCGGCGTTGCCGGCTCCTTTACATACGGCTCCAGCATTTCTTCACGCTGCATGTCTCAGCTTTGCCGATAAGTTGAGCATCAGCCGGGCAATGATGGCGTTGGCGCCGGCGTTGCCTGCGGATCGAGGAGAAACATTTCTCGATTGGTTGAAACGTCACGGACAAACCACGGGAGCCATCGATCGTTTCTGGCGGACCATTCTGGTCAGTGCGCTGAACGAGGATCTTGACCGGGTTTCGGTTCCGTATGCGGCGCAGGTGGTGCGCGAGTCTTTTCTCAAATCGGCTGCTGCGGGACGTATGGGGCTCCCGACAGTGCCACTCACCGAACTGTATAACTCGGCTGGAGAGTACATTCGCGCGCGCGGCGGAGAGATTCACTTTCGTGCGGGCGTCGAGTCGTTTGCAGCCGAAGGCTCCGAAGTGAGCGTGACGGCGAACGGCGAGGAACAGGAATTCGACTATCTGGTGCTAGCTGTTCCGTTTGATGCGTTGGGAAAGATACTGCCCGATACGCCTTCGGCCGCGCCTTTAGCCGCTGCTCTCGGACAATTTTCGACGTCGCCAATTACGGGGATTCATCTGTGGTTCGATCACGAAATCAGCAAACTCGATCACGCCGTACTACTCGACCGCACCATTCAATGGATGTTTCACAAATCGCGGATCATTGAATTCAGGAACCAAGAATCGCGAAGCGGAGAAAATCACGATCATGCCAACGGCAGTTACGTGGAGCTGGTAGTGAGTTGCTCGCGAAGTCTGGTTGAAAAATCAAAAAATGAGATCGTCGAGTTGGCGGTGAAAGAGGCGCAGGAATTTTTTCCCGCTGCACGCGAGGCGAAGCTGCTGAAATCGACCGTAATTAAAGAAGTGCATGCGACGTATTCGCCGCGCCCGGGGATGGACCAATATCGACCCAAGGCGGAAACAGCCTGGCCGCGGGTTTTTCTCGCCGGAGATTGGACCGCGACAAGTTGGCCTGCAACCATGGAGGGCGCCGTGCGCAGCGGTTACCTGGCGGCGGAAGCGCTGGCGCGGTTTGCCGGCGAAAGCAACTCTCGTTTTCTCGTTCCCGATTTAGCACCGAGTGGTTTCATGAAGTTGTTCGGGTGAGGTTCACTTCGGCAACTCCAATTACTACCGGCTCCGACTCCGCATTACGTTGATGCCATTCTCAAGAACTCGCGCGCGGCTTACGATCTTATAAGCGTCCGATCTTATAACCGTCGGACCTTAGCCATGGCTGAGCGGACCTCCAAGCACGCAGATCGGCGGCGCAGCACGCGCTTTAGCTGCGGCGGTCAGGCGAAGGTCACGCGGCTTCCGTCAAACGGCATTGTTGTCCCCGGAACGCTTCGCGATCTCAGCCTGCACGGATGCTGTCTCGAGACGACGCTGCCGGTTGACGACGGCATGAGAGCGGAAATTCTCGTGCGCGTCAACACTGCTTCTTTTCGTGCTGTGGGCGAGGTAAAGGGAATTCGGCGCGGCGCCAGCGCAGGAGTTGAGTTTGTTCAGTTAAGCGCGGGCGGAAAAGACCTGCTTGCGGAGTTGGTCGAAGAGCTTGAGCGATTGCAGGCGCTGATGCAGAAGCTGAGATCAGCGAGGCGCCAGATGGATGCCGCTTCGTTCCGCAGAGAGATGGCGAGCGGCAAACTCGCGGGGATGATGAGTCAACGCTTTCCGATTTTGGGGGCAATTTTGAATGCGGACAGCGCAGAGTCGGATGTCGCGGGCGAGCGCATCGTGGAGCCGCAGCCTTTGGTCATCAGCGTCGATCTATTCGGCTAACGATTCAGAACGCCATCAATAAAACACCCGCGGCCACCAGCAGGGCGGCGATCCAGCGCCGGCGGCCGACGCGTTCGTGCAGAAATATTCGCGCGGCCAAGGCGTTGGCCACGAAGGTAAGAGACGCCGAAGCGGGCACGACCAGGCTGAGATTTCCCCAGGAAAGTCCAAAGAGCAGGCTGTAAAAGGCGACGGCCATCGCCCCGAGCCCAAGAGCAAAGGTGGGCGTGGTGAGCACGCGACCTAAAACAACTAGCATTCCGCGCTGCTTCCAGAGTTCACCGACGTCCCCGACTCGCTTCATGGAATAAGAAAGAAGTACGTCGCCGGTAGTCGAAGCGAGAATGACGAGGCCGATTGCGCCCCAGGTGTAAAGGTCGTTCACGATTGGGCCTCACGAGAAACAGGAGCAGTAGCAACTTCATGAGAACCCTGGTCTGGCGGGACATGACGGTGAGTCAGCGAGGGGCCGGCGGCGACGAAGCCCACGCCGCAGGCAATCAGCGCAATGCCCAGCCACCGCATCGGCGAGATCGTTTCATGAAGACTGAAGTGCCCAACGAAAGCGACCAGCACATAGCTCAGCGATGTTGCCGGGAGAACATAAGTAAGATCAGCCCAGGAAAGCGCGGACATATAGCAGGAAAAGAATGCCAGCAGCGACAAGATTCCGGCGGCGACCCAGGGATTAACGATGGCGAGCAGCAGGCCGGGAAGGTTATGCAGGGACAAGTTTATATTGCCGAAATCTTTCATGCCGCGCGCCAGCAGGGAATCGCCGGCGGTGCTGAAGATGGTGATTCCGGCCAGGACGAGGTATTTGCGAAAGGTTAAGGGCATTGAACGATTGAGACATTGAATCAATGAGACATTTGAAACCCGAGGCCTTCGACCTTCAATGATTCAATGGCTAAATGACTCAATAATCTCCGCTAGGCTTTGGCCGGTTCCGCGGTCGGCGCTTCTTCCTTCCGGTTTTCTTTGACCCACTTGTGACGCTGGGCGCGGAGTTTCAAGAAGGTGCGCGCTTCCTTGTACAAGCGCTTGCGCTCGGAACTGTCGAACATCGCCTTCCTCAAGATGCGATACGCAGCCTTGGGTCGGAAATAATATTCGTCGTAAAAATGATGAACCGCCTCAAGAATTTCCGCGGCGGGAAGGCCCGGATACTCGATCTGCACCATCTGGTGGCCGGCGTCGTCGACCATTTTTGAGTCCGTCGTCATGAAGCCATTCTTGATGGCGGCTTCGTGCAATTCGGTTCCCGGATAAGCGTGGGCCACGGAAACCTGGATGGTTTCCACGTCGAGCTCTTTGGCGAAGTTGATGGTGTTGTTAATGGTCTCGCGGGTTTCGCCAGGCAGGCCGAGAATGAAATCTCCGTGAACCACGAGGCCGAGTTTGTGGCAATCCTTGGTGAACTGGCGCGCTCGCTCAACGGTCGCACCCTTCTTGATGTTCTTCAGAATCTGCGGATCGCCCGATTCGTAGCCGACGATGAGCAGCCGACAACCCGCTTCTCTCATGGCCTTCAGGGTTTCGTAGCTCGTGGTAACGCGGGAGGTGCAAGACCAGGTCAGTCCCAGCGGCTTTAGCTTGGCACATAACTCTTCGGTGCGCGCGGCTTGAAGGTTAAAGGTATCGTCGTCGAAGAAAAATTCCTTGACATAGGGCCAGTAATCTTTGGCCTTGGCCATTTCGCGGGCCACGTCATCGGTGGAGCGCTTGCGCCAGGGATGCCCGCTGAGCGTTTGCGGCCAGAGGCAGAAGGTGCATTGGGCCGGGCATCCGCGAGTGGTGTAGAGCGCAACAAACGGATTCAGCAGGAAGGGAACGTTGTAGCGGCGAACGTCGAGGTCGCGGCGGTAAACGTCGGTGACATGAGGCAGCGAATCGAGATCCTGAATGGTGGGACGATCGGGATTGTGCACGACACTGCCGCTTTTGCGATAGGAAATGCCAAGAATCTCTTCGATGGGCTTGCCCTGCGCGTATTCGACAATGGAGTAGTCGAATTCTTTGCGGCAGATCACGTCGATGACTTTGGCTTCCATCAGCGATTTTTCGGGTAGCACGCTGACGTGAGGGCCGACGAAGGCGATCTTGATATGAGGATTCGCGTCTTTGATGGCCTCAGCGATACGAACATCCCCGGCAAATCCAGGAGTGCTGGTGAAGAGCACCAGCAGTTCGTAGTCTTTGCAGGTGCGGATGGTTTCTTCCGCTGTGATGTGGTGGGGCGGAGCGTCGAGCAAGCGCGCGCCTTCGAGCATACCGGTGGGATAGGCAAGCCAGACTGGATACCAGTAGGATTCGATCTCGCGCGTGGCGGGCCAGCGCGAGCCTGCGCCGCCATCGAAATTCTCAAACGACGGCGGATTCAAGAACAGAGTTTTTAAGGGCATAGTGTCAATCTTCTCATTTTAACATCCTCAGGCACGCAAGTACGCTGGGCAGGGCTACTATTCGGGTTCTTGGCAATTCCTTGAAAAATTATCCCCCATCTCATTTCGATGCAGAGTTCGACAAGGCCCACTTCTCCAAATCTCCAGTGGCCCGCAGCAGGTTCAGTCTGGCGCGCTGGTATTCGAAATCGGCATCCTGGAATTGCAGAAAATGTTCCGCAGCCTGCACGCTGGCATCGTTGAGTTCGTGCAGGGTGCCGGTTTTGGCATCGACCTTGGTCTGTGCCGCTTCCAGCCCGGACTGCGCGATTTGATACTCCAGTTGAGCCACATCTCGGGCAGCGGCGAGTTGCTCGGCAGCACGTTGCAGCTTCAGCGTTTGCTCGGCGACCTGATCGCGAGCGGCTTCGGCTTGCTTTTTTGCCTTGAGAGCTTCGGCTTCGGCGGCTTCGGCACGCGCCCGCTCGGCGGCATTGAAAATCGGAACGCGGATGCCGAAGCCGATGGTGGCATTGTTTACCTGAAATGTTCCCGCCGGAAAATAGATGCTGTAGTTGTTGAAGGTGGAAAAGCGCGCATACTGGGCGGAGAAATCGATCGAAGGCAGCAACGAGCGACGCTCGGCCGAAGCTCGCATCGCTTCCGCCAGAGAATGCTGCTCGGCGAATTTGATGGCCGGACTGGATTTGACGGCTTTCTCGGAAAGATCTTCCTCCGCAGCAAGCGGCGGCAGAGAGGGAATTGACTCGGATTCGATTTCGATGGAAGAAACCGGCAAACCAGTCAGGGTCGAGAGGTGTCGCCGAAGAACGTCGGCGGCGCCGCGCGCTTCGGCCTGGTGAAGACGCACTCGCGCGGTGGTGAGTTTCGCCTTGTTCAAATCGACGGCACTGTCAACGCCTGCCTGCACACGCTCGCTGACCGCTTGTTCCATTTGCTGTGATTGCGTTTCGTATTGTTGCAGGCGAAGCAGTCGAGCCTCCCACTTTGCCAGTTCGGCATAGGTTACAGCGACGTCCTGGATCGTGGCCGCACGCTGGTCTTTGTTCTGGGACTCGGCCGCGCGCCAATCCAGTTTCGAGGCACCCAGGAGTTGGCGCTGCGCTGGGTTGAAGACGGTGCTTTGCGCGACCACATCGAGCAATGCGGGCGGCGAACCCTCGATTGACAGCGGGTAACCGTAAGTCCAGCCAAGGCCAGAGCCGGCGGTTATCTGCGGCAAATAGCTGTTGCGGAGCTCAAGGTACGAAGCGAAAGTCCGCTGCAGGTCCGCTTGTGCAATCGCTGGGCCGGTGCTGTGCGAGAGAGCGAGCTGAATCGCGCGCTCAAGCGACAGCGGTTCGGCGTGAGCCGCCGGCGTGATCGTGAGCATGGCAATGAATAAAGTCAGCAGAGCTGTGGGGTGTAACCACGGCGGCAATCGGAGTGTCATCACGTCACCTTCAACTGGTTATCAACCGTCACCTGTCGGTTAGATCCCGTAGCGATCAGCGCGCGCAGAGCCGTCTTGACCGATAAGTGACCACTGATGGGCGAGAATTGTGAACCGGCAACTGATCTATGGGAAGGTTTTTGTGGCGTCACCGGGAGCGGGGGATATTTCGCCATCCTCAGTGGGCAACTCGGTTGAGCGCTTGCTGGGCGGTGCCGAAGTTCCGCACCAGCGCCAGGGAAGCACGATACTCCTCGGCAGCGCCGGCTTTGTCGCCTTGCTTTTCAAGCAGCGCACCGAGCAGATAACGTGCTTTGAAGGCGGGAGCCGCTTCCACCGGGCCATCGGAAAGATAACGCTGCAGCAGTTCTGTGGCAAAAGAATAATTACGTCCTGAGTGATATAACATCTCCGCGGCTTCGACGAGGACATCAGGTTTGCGGGCAGGCGCCTGGCTCAGTTTGACGATAGCTTGTTCCATCTCGTCGAAGCGCTTCTGACGACGCAGAAAAAGAGCAAGATTGAGCCATGCTTCGCCGTCCCCGTGGCTCATGTCGATGTACTGGTGATATTCCCGTTCGGCGGCAGCGGCATCGTGATTCTTTTCGGCGATGCGCGCGTAAACCCAGTGCTCGCGAGCCGGGTTGATGGGGCCAATCGAGTGTGCCTGATCGCGCGCTTTCTGCTCGCCTCCGCCAATGATCGAGGGCGCGGAGAGATAGAACTCGGCCAGATCGAGCCGCGCATCGACATCGTTGGGATTTAATTGCACAGCACGTTCGAATTCTCCGCGGACTTTTCCCGCCAGATGCGCAGCCGTGAGGAAATTGGATCGATCCGCTTTTTCGCCATATACGCGCCCCAGCCAGAGATGGAATCGGCTGTTGTTAGGATCGAGGCTGACGGCTTTCTTGCAGGCGGATTCCGCCTGGTTCCAATCCTCCAGCGCGAAATAAGCGCGGCAGAGCAGGTTGGCCGAGTCCGCGTCCGACGGAGCAGAAGAGAGGCGGCCATTCAACGTGGCTATGGCATCGTCGATGCGGCCGGAAGAAAGCATGTCTCTTGCAGGGTTCGGGGTGGAGTTCAAGCCGGAGTCCGCCCAGCTCGCGGCCACCGCAGCCGTAAAAATCAGCACAAATAATAAGAGCCTGTAAATTCTCGTAATCATTAGAGAGATATGATCAGAACTCGACACCTAAAAATTCACTCCTAAAGCTTAACGCCTAAAATTTGATCTGGGTACGGTCGCCAATCGGCTTCCCGCTCCATGAATTGATCGCAACGACATCGTTGGCAGAGAGGCCGTGCGTTATTTCAATCTGCGTGAGATTTGTGAGCGACGTCTCCACATCACGACGCCTGAGTTCGTGGCCCGTCACCTGCAAAACGTAAGGTTTGGAATCGTCGAGGCGCACGGCCTCGCGCGGAACCACGAGCACGTGGTCGTGCTCGGCGGCGACGATAGTAACGCCGACGTTAACATTCGGCAAGAGTTTCAAATCCTTGTTATCTACGATGCTGGTCGTCTCGCCGACGTTGCGGGCGCCGTGCAACTTCACGGCTGTGGGCACAGCTGTCACCGTGGCGTGCCATACGCGACCGGGGATAGCGTCCCAGGTGATCTCAATCGGATCTCCAGGAGCCAGTTTGGCGACGTCGGGCTCGTCGACAAAAGCGCGGAGCATTACCTTTCGCAGATCGGCCATCTGCAACACGAGATCTCCTGCCGCGACGAAGCCGCCTTGCTTGACGGGCAGTGAGTACACAATTCCATCGAAAGGCGCGCGGACATTGGACTTTGCCAGAACATCCTGGGCTGCATCGTAGTTTGCCTGGGCCTCGGTTCGCTGTGCTTCGACCCGTGCCAGCTCGGCGTTCGAATAACGTTTGGTCTGTTTTTGGCGGAGAAGTTTGAGTTGGACATCGGCGTCGGCGAGCGTTTTTTGCGCTGCTAGCACCTCTCCCGCAGTGGCCGCGCCCTGCTGTTGGAGCTTTGTCAATGCGTCGAGATTGCGCTGTGCGGCATCGTGGTCGGAGTTGGCTTTTACCAACTGAGCATCGAGATTGTAAACTTCTTCCTGAGTCCCGCCGCGTTCGGCTGCGCTCAGATCTGCCTGTGCTCCTTTTAACAAAGTCTCGGCGCGTGCGGCTTGGGCGCGCGCATCGGCGTCATCCAAAACAACGAGCAGTTGACCCCGCTTGACCGAGTCTCCTTCCCTGACAAGAACGCGCTGAACGCTGGTTGCGATTGGAGAATGAGCCTCGAAATTATTGACGGGCTCAATTTTTCCGTTGGTTGAAACCACGCTGCGGATCGTACCCTCCTCCACAACTGCGCTATGTATTTGTACGGCGTCGTCCCGATGCGTGACGAAAGCAGCGAGTACGATGACTGCCGCCAGGATCGCGAGCGCCGCTAACCACCAGCGCGCGGGCCGACGTGCCGAACTGTTTCCATTCAATGGCATACAGCGAAAAGCACAACCTTCAATGTATCATCTGCGCGCAGCGTTAGCAGGCGAATGCATAGGTTGGGACTTACCCATTTAGATGCTCCAGCTATGACGTTAGAGTCAACTAAGGGGCGGAAATCGCAACACCGGCGCCCCTGCGGCGGGTTTATCGCGAGGGCTGGATACAATAGGTGAATGCCAAAGTCTCTTCGTTCCAAATCCCCTCGTTACACAGCGGAACACGCCAGCGCCGGGCTCGACCATAATTTCCCGGAAATTGAAACCTGGCCGAATCAGTTTCTACCCTCTGGCCAATCCGGCTACGAGATAGTCGTGGATGATCCGGAATTTACGTCAGTCTGTCCGAAGACCGGGTTGCCCGACTTCGGCAACATTGTGATTCGCTACGAGCCCGATCGGCTGTGCCTGGAGTTGAAATCGCTCAAGGAGTATCTGCGGGCATATCGAAATCTGGGGATTTTCCAGGAGAACGTAGTAAATCAAGTTCTCAAAGACGTGGTGCGCTGGGCGAGGCCGGTGTGGGCCGAAGTGAAAGGCGAGTTTCGTCCGCGCGGAGGGATTTCAACGGTGGTGATCGCTAGGTGGCCACGCGGAAAGAAAAGTTAACGGCGAAAGCTGAGACCTGATAATTACAACGTTTGTGCCACAACGACTGATTTTGGAAACGCAGAACATCGACGTTAATTATGACGCCTGACATGGACCCGAAAATGCCATTTATTTGCCTACTAGGGGGGATGTTCGTCTGTTTCTTCACGCTTATTGGAGCGTGTACGGGCAAAGTGTGGGCCAAATTTCAAGGTTGGGTCTATCGCGCCAAGGAGCCGAAGTGGTTTTGGTGTCTAGTTGCGGCGTATTTTTCTTATTGGTGCGGGTTTGATTGGCTGTTACTTTTATCTCGTCAACTGACTGTCAATCGCGATCCCATCTGTTCCGTTGACTCGCGGATTGGCGATACGTTGGGTCTAAGGTCTTGAAGCGCCTTTACCCCGGCCGCTGAAGAAGTGAAGGCTGCCCGGCTTCAGTTCCTCGCTCACAACCTACCTAGGCCCTTGGGGAAAGCCTAATTCCTTCCAAATTTTGTTCCAGTGCCAGATGCCGTAGGCGCCTTCATCGGACAAACGGTAGCCGAGCTGATGCGCGAGCATGATGATCTGGCCGCGGTGATGCGCGTCGTGGGCGAACATGTAGGCGAACATGGTCGCACCAGCCGGCCAAACCGGCGCCCAACTGCCGCGCGAGAACTTTTTCACCCGGCGCTCCTGATCTTGCGACAATACATCCTTGAGCATCTGCAGACAGGCTGCGGCGCTTTTTCGGTGAGCGCTCGCGGCTTGCTTCAAGGTGCAGCGATCCGGATCGAGAGCCGCGGGGCAGCGGAGATGCGGCGCCGACCACTTCAGCCAAACCAGGCGACAGTTGTGCAAATGGGCAAAAATGGCGGCGATGGTGCGACCCTCTCGCTTCTTTACACCGGGCGGTTTTGCGCGCCAGGCTTTGGGATCGAGGTGATCGAAGAGAAGCTGATTCATTCGATCATTGGCGGCGAAGATTTCCAACAGAACCTCGCGAACGTTAGCCTCATTCATGCCGGACTTGTCGGCGTCTGACGTATTAATGTTCAGCTCAGCCGCGGCTCGGCGCACCATAAACGCTCCTTGAAATATTTCCTTAACAACATGCTGCGCATGATGATAGCCGACACCTGGACTTTTTCCGTGACATGTTATATTCGCTCGACCCGTGTCTTCGGTGAGACTCTATCCGCGAACGGCGCTGGCTCTGCTGACGGCGCTGAATCTGCTCAACTACATCGATCGCTCGGTGCTGTTCGCAGTACAGGATCTGGTGAAGGCGGAATTTCATCGCAGCGACGCCGCTTTCGGCTTGGTGACGAGTGTTTTTTTTATTTTCTACATGTGCGCGGCGCCGTTCATGGGACCGCTTTCCGTGCGCTTCTCTCGCAAGTGGGTCATCGTTGCCGGAGCTTTGGTTTGGAGCCTGGCCACGCTGCTCACAGCGGTAACGACAAACTTCAACCAACTGCTGATTCGCCACACCGTAGTTGGCATCGGCGAAGCCAGCTTCGTGATTCTCTCTCCCACGTTTGTCGCTGACATGTTTCCCGTGGAAAAACGCGGACGAGTAATGGGAGTGTTTTATCTGGCGATCCCGGTGGGAACGGCGCTCGGATATCTGCTTGGCGGAGTGTTAGGTCCAAAATACGGCTGGCGCGCGCCGTTTTACGTTGGCGCTGCGCCGGGAGCGCTGCTGGCGTTGCTGCTGCTGCTGATTCCGGAGCCGCCGCTCGGCAATTTTGATACGCGAGAGAGCAAGACTCCGCAGCGCGACACGATCAAAAGCCTGATTCGCAATCCGGCATTTCTTACCGCGACCTTTGGCATGGCGATGATGACGTTTGCCCTCGGCGGACTCCAGGTCTGGATGCCGACGTTTCTGCATCGCGTGCATGGTTACAGCCTGCTCGATGCGAATCTGGTTTTTGGATTGAGCACCATCACGAATGGCCTGCTGGCATCGCTCGTGGGCGGATGGATCTCTGACCGGCTGCTGCGGCGAACCAAAGCCGCACATTATCTTGTATCCGCGGTCAGTTTGGGATTAGGAATTCCGGCGGCGTGCGTGGCATTATATGCCAGCGGAAAGCCGATGATCGTCGGGATTTTTGCGGCTGAGTTCTTGCTGTTGCTGAATACCGGTCCCCTGAACGCGGCTGTCATCAATTCGGTGGGACCGCACGTTCGCGCTGCCGCTTTGGCGGCAAATATTTTTGTCTTCCACCTGCTTGGCGACGTGCCATCCCCGGCTCTGATCGGCTACATGTCGGACAGATTTTCTTTGAGACTTGCATTTGTAGCGCCGGTGGTCGCGATTGCACTTTCTTCTTCCATATTGTTTTATGGCATGAAATTTGCGCCGCCATTACCGAGCGCGCGCGAAAGGGCCGAACCGAAGAGTCGCGCAGGAGTATCTTCCTAGCAGATGCATGGGCAAATAATTCTGTGGGCTGCGGGCGTCATTCTAGCCTTGACCTGGTTTTCCCGCATTGTAGAAGCCGCGATCGGCATGCCGCAGCTTGTCAACATCGCGCAGCCGCAATGGGATCGGAGGCCGTCGTCTGTAAATCGCGGCTCTATCCCTCGTGAGCCCGGGGTCAGCGTTATCGTTCCCGCCCGCAACGAGGCCGAACATATTCGCCAGACGCTGCGGCAGTTGTTGGCGCTTGATTATTCGAATTACGAAATCATTGCTGTCAATGACCGCTCGAACGACGCTACCGGGCGAATCATGGATGAAATTGCAGAAGGTGCCGTGCTTCGGCAAACGGTTCCGTCGGCCAATGCAGATCCGGACGAAAGTATTTGCCCCACACGGCTGCACGTGATTCACATTTCAGAATTGCCCGCGGGGTGGTTGGGCAAAACCCACGCCATGTGGATGGGTAGCCAGCAGGCCAGTGGGGAGTGGCTGCTGTTTACTGATGCCGACGTGCTGTTCAAGTCCGACTCGTTGCGGCGCGCTGTTGCCTACGCCGAAGCGCAACGGGCCGACCACGTTGTGCTTTTTCCGCGGATGATCATGAAGCATCCCGGCGAGACGATGATGATTGCTTTCTTCCAGGCGCTTTTCGTTTTCGGGCATCGGCCGTGGAAAGTTGCGGATCCAAAAGCGCGAGACCACATGGGCGTTGGCGCATTCAATTTGGTGCGCCGCCCGGTTTACGACGCAGTCGGTACGTATCGCGCGCTTCGCATGGAAGTAGTCGACGACATGAAACTCGGCAAGGTCATCAAGAACGCAGGCTTTGCGCAGCGCAATGTGTTTGGCGAGGATCTGATTTCGCTCCATTGGGCCAAAGGAACGTTCGGCATTGTCAACAATCTTACGAAGAACTTTTTCGCCCTGCTTTCCTTCCAGTTGTGGCGTACCGTGGCCAGTTTCATCGCCATCGGCTTTTTGAATCTCGGCCCGTTTATCGGGATCTGGCTGGCTCATGGATGGGCCCGGATTCCTTATGTCATCGCGCTCGTGTCGCTTTTTTTCATTTACTACGGTATGTCGCGGCGATCGACGATCCCGCCCTATTATGTTTTCCTGCACCCGGTCAGTAGCAGCGTGTTCATGTACATATTGCTGCGTTCGATGTGCCACGCGCTCTGGAATGACGGCATTGTCTGGCGGGGAACGAAGTATCCGCTGGACGAACTCCGCAAGGGAGTGGTGTGAAACGACGAAGAAAGAACTCAGCAGATGAAACGCGCATCCCCCGGTTGTCAATTTGGCTGCGAATATTGCCAATCTCTACCATGGTTCGTCCGAATCTTCGATCGGAAGCGGGTCACCCTTGTATGTACGTTTCTGCTTTTCTTCTTTCGGGCGCTCGAACTTGCCCGCGCGGTAGCGGCCTTCGCGCTCGACGTCATAATCGGTAGGCACGGTAGGAAACAACAAGAAAGCACCTTCGCCCAGTTGCTGTGAGCGGCGCAGGATGATTTCGGCGCGACCGTCGTAATTCTGAATGATTCCTTTGATCTCAATTTGTCGCCCTTCGAGCTGGCGAACGTCGCCCATCTTCTTGAGATCGGCCGGGAACACGACGACGGCGAACGGGCACGCTTTCGGCTCCTGGCAGAAGCTGAGAAAAGTGGTGCCCTTGCTGCCAGTTTCAATGTGCAGCACGGTCCCGCGCACACATGACACCGTGCCCACGTGCTTGCTTGCTTCGGCGACGGCTACGCAGTCGTGGCCGGAAGAATTAGCCGCGCTGAGTGGCCGCAGTCCAAGCAGAGTTGTCAACAGGAAAGTCACAAAGAGGAAACGCATAATGAATAAGGCGCTGAGAAGTGTGGCCTCGGTCCTTAATTCTAGGCTCAATTCCATGCGTGGCGGGACGATTCTGCGCTAAGCAGCACAAAAAATTCGTGGCGTCTTCCCGAAAGAGGAACTTGCGAAGCCGGGTTCAGAACCCGGCCACGCGCAGTCTGACGGAGCCAACGACGAACCGTTGAGCCGGTACGTTAACTATTTGGTAAAGGCTTTTACGGCCCCTGCTTCGTCGTCCTTGACGTCGAAGACGGT
>JASHOU010000161.1 GCA_030038475.1 Terriglobales bacterium
CTTCGACAACGCACTCCACAACTTTGATTGCCGACTCACGCGAGGTGCCGGCGTAGATGCACATGGAACCGGTGTCGCGGTAGGGATTCAGATCGCTGTAGATGGAATAGGCCAGTCCCTGGCGCTCGCGAATGTTCTGGAACAGGCGCGAGCTCATGCCTCCGCCAAGCAGAGTGTTCAAGATGTAGGAAGCGTAACGGCGTTCGTGGGCCATGGGATGCGAAGGCACGCCGATGCAGATCTGGACCTGCTCGAGCGATTTCTTATTGCGCAGGTTGATGCGCGAGAAGATTTTGGGCGTGGGCGACTGCAATCCATTTTTCGCCGGCTTCACTTGTTCGAAGTATTTGGCAACCAGTTCGACAAAGTGCTTGTGGTCGAGGTTTCCGGCGGCGCTGACAATGAGATTGCCGGGAGCGAAGTGGTGGCCGTAGAAACGGGAGACGACCGGACGCTCGAATTTCTTCACGGTTTCGCGCGTGCCCAGGATCGGGAGGCCGAGCGCGTGATCCTTCCAGAAGCTTTGCGTGAAAATTTCGTGGACGAGGTAATCGGGATTATCCTGGTCCATTTTTATTTCTTCGAGAATGACGCCGCGCTCGCGCGCAATATCGCCGACATCGAAAGTGGGGTGCAGGACGAGATCGGTGAGAACGTCGAGCGCGAGCGGAAGATGTTCGTCGAGAACTTTGATATTGAAGCAAATGCATTCCTTGGCGGTGAAGGCATCCATGTTGCCGCCAATGGAATCGACGAGGCGGGCGATAGCCTCTGCGGAGCGGGTCTCGGTGCCTTTGAAGACCATGTGCTCGATGAAATGGGAGATGCCATTCCACTCGGAATCCTCGTCGCGCGAACCGGTTTTAAGCCACACGCCGATGGCGACAGAGCGGATGTGCGACATCTGCTCGGTAATAACGGTGAGACCGTTAGGCAGAACCTGACGACGAATACTGCGCGTTTCTTTCACCATGAGTTCGTTGCCAACCTATGAATTCCGGAGCTAAGAGTTCCAGCGCTTTCGGTGCTTCTAACTTGCGTACAGATGTATCAGACGTAAAAATCTTTAGACCCAAGCGTTTTCGACCCAGGCCGCACGACCGCGCGGGTTGGTCAATTTGTCGGCTTGTCGCGCTATCGTCGCAATAACAGCCCAGCTTGTCAGGCATGCCCTTGTTTATTCTCGCACACTCCACGGCATGCGACCGGACGCCAAAATTCACCCTTATATTTGTTACACTTACGGGCGGGACTTTGGTTTGGCTAAGTTGGGTTTGCTAATTCGATATGAGGTTATTGGTTCTGTCCTCCGCCAACGTTGCGCGTCTTTGCGGCATCTTAGCTGCGAGCAATCGGTCTCATTATGCCTCCCTCGCGCCGCCTCGAAGACCGTATTAGAGAGTTGTGCGTGTCGGTCGCGACGGCTGCGGATTGCGATTTGGCCCAGCAGCTCGCGGAGTTGCAGGCAGCGATGAACGAGTACACCCGGCGAATTGGAAATAAAACCTCCGCAAGCGTTCTCGCCTGGCCCGAACTTCTGGCCGAAAGACGGAAAGCCTAATTTCGTGGTCGAGCTTGTGATGGGTGCCCGCGGCCAGTCATTCGTTCGGGTTTATTCCCTCAAAACGAAGGCCAAGCGGCTCGTGGGAAAGGATAAGGCTTCAAGAGAAGATCGCCGTCTCGATGGCAGCAGGGAGGAAGGTGGGTATTTTCGGGTTGCACAAATTTAGCGATAACAGTCGCGTTTGCCGACAAACCAGAAAACTAGGGACTAATCTGTAACCCAAGTCGAGGCCAAGAAAGAGTTATTCTTGTTAACTCGTTTGCTAAACGATGCCCCCGGGTTCGGTTCGGTGCTGAGCAAACGGGCGCGTACTCTGAGCCGTGCTGATCGACGATGCTGACGATTTAGTGCTCTTCCGATACCGAAGGGGGCCCATCTGACCATCGGCCAACAGGAATCACAAAAACCGTCAAGTGCTCTTCCGGATACCTGATTCCGAGAATCGGTGAGTCTGGCAGTCCAGCGCCCCAGGATTTGGGATCGGTTTCGGGTGTAAAGAACATGAGATGGGGATGCCAGTGACCGACACGATTGCTGAGATATGTTTGTCTGGACACATGTAGGCCATTGATCCGGCTTCCGCCGTGTGCAGTTCGCCACTCTTGATTGCTGCGCCGATGGCCGCTTGAATCTGGGCTTGCGACAAGTGTGGATTCGGGGCAGGGGCCCGGCGAATCTTAGTGGCATCTTTCAGTCAGCGATTCTCAGTTTGAGATTCGCCTCGTGCGCCAAGGTTGACCGCTTCGACCGCGACTTCACACATTGAAGATCCAGTATCATTCAAGTAAGAGCAGACTGCTAACCACGGCCGTCCTTATGCCAAGCCAACCTTCCAATCGATTGTTAGGGCTTAACCTTCAGGAATTAACGGAGGTCGCACTAGAAACTGGCCAGGCTGCGTACCGCGGTCAGCAGTTATTCGATGCCATATACCGGGAAAGAATTGAGCGGCTGGATCAAGTGTCGACTCTGCCGCTCGAATATCGCTCGCGCCTGTCGGAAGAGGGCTGGCAGGTGGGAGCTCCAAAAATTGCGCAAAAATTTGTTTCGAATGATGGGACGATCCGGTATTTGATCGAACTGCACGACGGCGAGACGGTGGAGACGGTGTGGATGCCGGAGGGAGATGGCGGCGAAAGCGGCGACGGCAGCGAAGCAGGGGATGAATTGGATTTTTTGGCGGGGGAGCTTGCTCCAGCAGGCGGACATTCCGGTCGAACCAGGATAGGTCGAACCGGGGCAAGCTCCCCGTCGTTGCCCCACGTGAGTGGACGCCGGTCGACGATCTGCGTCTCGAGTCAGGTGGGATGCGCCGTGAATTGCAAGTTTTGCTTTACGGCGCTGCTGGGCGTGAAGCGCAA
The DNA here is from genome assembly GCA_030038475.1 of Terriglobales bacterium. Classification (GTDB taxonomy): domain Bacteria; phylum Acidobacteriota; class Terriglobia; order Terriglobales; family Acidobacteriaceae; genus Acidiflorens. The sequence continues at coordinate 2,926 of JASHOU010000161.1, forward strand.
CCTTGATGCGGGAGAGATCGTCGGGCAGATCGCATCGGTGCTGCGCGAGCGGAGAGTCGAGCCGCCGCTACAGCGTGTCAACGTCGTGTTTATGGGCATGGGCGAGCCTTTTCTCAACTATGACAACTTCATGAAGTCGGTGCGGCTGCTGGTGGAGGGCGTTGGAATTCCAGCGACGCGGATGACGGTCTCGACGGCGGGGATCGTGCCGCGAATCAATGATTTTGGCCAGGAGGCACTGCGGCCCAAGCTGGCAATCTCGCTGAACGCAACGAAGGACACGCTTCGCGCTGAGGTGATGCCGCTGAACCGGAAGTGGAACCTGGCGGAACTGATGCGAGCGGCGCGGGAGTTTCCGTTGCGCGCGCGGGAGCGGCTCACGTTTGAATACGTGCTGCTGGCGGGCGTGAATGACGATCCCAAACAGGCGCGCGAAGTCGTGGAGCTGGTACGCGGGATTCGAGCGAAAATCAATTTGATCGCGCTGAATCCGGGCAGCGAATTGCCGTACGGAACGCCCAAGCAGGAGCAGGTGTTAGCGTTTCAGAAGATTCTGACGGCGGCTGGGATTCCGACGTTCGTGCGGCGGCCGCGAGGGCGCGACATTTTTGCGGCGTGCGGACAGTTGAAGAGGGAAGGTTTCAAAGTTTTGAGTCCTTCCGCTTAAGAGCTGTTGCGGACCGCAGCGCGGCTGCTGGCGAACGACGAGACTCTACCGGAGCCGGTCGCCGTGTGCAGCTCCATCCGGAACGCCGCATTCGCTGGCGCCGCAGGCTCCAGTAACTGCCCGCCGTGCTCTTCAACGATACGGCAGCAGGCGTTCAGAGAAAGCGTGGATGGTTTGTTCGCGCCGTCGGAGTTGAGCGCTGAAGTGAACGAGAGCGGCGGCGGTGGGGCTCCATAGGAACCGTCGTAGCACGAAAAGTCAACCAGCACCAGTTCGTCCTCGCTGTGAGTGCGGATAAAAAGAGTAGAGAGGGTTTCGCGGTTTCGGCGGTTTCTGATTTGTCCGGCAAGGTGAATACAGACATGAAGAATCTGGTTGGAGTCGGCGAGCACCGGCGGAAGTGAAGGAGCGAGTTCGAGCCGGACAGAGCTACCCTCGGCTTCCAGTTGGGGAGTGAGCAGGCGCAGGGCAGTTTGCAGAACGGAATTAATATCGACGGAGGCCAACTGGGCGGGAGCACGGCGGGCGAAGGTGAGCAGGCTGGCAACCAGTGTGGTCGTGCGCCGCACTTGTTCACCGATTTGCGCGGCCTGAAGTTGTTCCTGCGGCGGCAACTTCAAGGTGCTAAGCAAATCGGAATAGCCCAGCATGGCGGTGAGTGGATTGTTGATCTCGTGTGCGGCTCCGCCCACTAGCTGGCCGAGCGAGGCAAGTTTCTCCGATTGAATCAGCTTGTCCTGCAACTGCTTGAGGTCGTCGAACGAGCGCCAGGATCGTTCGAGCAGTTGGGAGAGCTCTTCGCGCAGCAGACGTTGGCGCCAGAACACTACTACGCCCATCACCACCATGGCCAAAAGACTTACAGTAACGCGAAAAGCCCTGACTGAATCTGGAACCGCCGCGTTCAACTCGGATCGCACGGCCGCCCAAATAAGACTGAATAGGGCAAACATGCTCAGACGGGTAATCCAGACGCCGAGCAAAGGACGCGACGGCTTGGAGTAGGAAAGTTGCAGTCGAGGCGCAAGCAAGGGCACAGCGGCCATCCAGGCGATGGAGACGGTCAGCGGGATGTCGTATAAACTGCCACTGTAATAAAGGTGATGGGCGATAGCCGAGTTGGCGATGTAGGAACTGGATGCGTAGAGTGTACTGGCGCCAAGCAATTGCACATAAAGCCGCCGCCAGCCAGCGGTCGCAGTATAAGCGAGAATAATGAGCGCGCCCAGCAGAACAAGTTTCTCGGTCAGGTAAGCGAAATTAAAATTTGCGCTGTATGTGGATGCGTCGACCTCCACCGTTTGCCAGGGAATAACAGCATAGACGTAGATGAAGACCCACCAGGTGAGAAGGAGAGCAAAATCGAGCATGCGCACGCGTTCGTCGCGTTCCTCTTCATGTAAATGAGGCAACACGGCGAGGGCGGCAATCATCGGAACCAAATGCAGGAAGAGAACGACATCGCCGAGGAAGGGATTGGGCACATCCTGCCGCTTGAAGACTTCAAAGTAGTTCCACATGCCCTGATAGGCGAGCCAGAAGAGCATGCCCATGCTCATCAGGATCCAGAAAAGGCGGATTTGAAAAGTGGGGCAACGCGAGCGCGGGACGTTAGTTAGGTAAGCGCCGGTCGCAACCAGGAGCAGAGCGCCCTGGATGAGGTCGCTGGCGATGGTAAGTGCCGCGCCTCTGGGCATTAGCAGAGAGGCCCCAGTTTGGGCGAGCACCAGCCCGATCAGCAAAGACACCCAGACTTTCGTGTACGCGCTCAAGACAAACAACTCCAAAGTACCATTCTAGAACTGGATGGGAGCGTCCAGGTGTTACTAGAGTAACCACCGGGGGAGACCGTCCCGGCAGACCGAAAAAGGTTGGTTCGCAGCGTAACAACTCCGTTGGAGTTTGGGTTAGATTGCCTTTAGAATTAGACGCTTCACTTTAGAATGAATTGCTTAGCAAATAATATCTCCATTGTCCTGGATGAAGATAATCCCCAGATATCGTGATCTGTGGCGCTTCCGGGCGCCGGTCAGCGCGGGCGAAGTGCGGCGCACCGAGCGCTGGCTGGCGACGGCGCGGGTAGCGCTGACAATTGCGGCGGAAATTTCTTTGTGGATGGAGCCGGTGCGCGGCTTGGCGCATTCCCGATGGCTGTTCTGGATGTTGACGGTTTATTTCGTGCACGCCGTGGTAGTGATGTTACTGCTTCGCTTCCGGCGGGACTCGACCAAGGCCTTTCGGGCAATCGTGCACGCGGCCGATATTGCCTGGCCGGTGTTGATGTATCTGTTCGCGACGGCACAGCAGGGGCCATTCGTTCTGTTCTTCGTCTTCGTGATGGCGGCCGCAGCCTATCGGTGGGGACTTTGGGAGACGGTGCTGACCTCGGTCACCGCGGTTGCGCTGTTGTGGGCCGAGGCTTCCATGGTGCAGATTGCCTTGCGGTGGAAAGATCTTCCGCATCTGGGCGTGAGCGTGCACGAGCTGGAGCCGCAGCAACTGGTGATGTTCTCCGTATATTTGATCGTGCTGGGATTTTTGCTCGGCTACATGGCGGAGAACCAGAAGAAGGTGCGGGCCGAGCGGGCGGTGATCACGCGCGCTCTCAGTTCTACCCGAGTGGAAGCTGGGTTGAGCGGGACCATGCAGCGCATTCTCGGCGAACTGATAAGCATCTACGGTGCGAGGCGGGTGCTGAGCGCCTCGCAGGAAGCTCAAAGTTATCGCGTGTTTCTCGCCGAGGTGGGTCGCGGCAACAGTGCGGAAACGCTGCGCTGGCGCGAAGCTTTGCCAGAAACCGAAAAGATATATCTCTTCGACTCGCCTGCGGATGCAATTTACGCCTCACGCACCGGGAAGGGTTTTCATGCCGTGTTGCTCGATCATGACGGCGGGCGCGTGCGCGATGGGAGCTCAGGATTTCTGGATACACTGGCGGCGGTAGAAAAGTTTGACGCTCTGGTTTCGGTATCTTTAACGTTCGGTGCAGAGTGGTCGGGACGCGTCTTCCTGTTCGATCCGACGATGATGGGTGAACCGGAAGAGGAGTTGCGTTTTCTGCAGGAGTTCGCGCAGCAGGTAGGCCCGGCGATTTACAACGTGTATCTGATGCGGCGATTGCGCGAGCGCGCCGGGGCAGTCGAGCGCGCGCGCTTCGCGCGCGAACTTCACGATGGTGC
>JASHOU010000016.1 GCA_030038475.1 Terriglobales bacterium
CTGGTTTCGGCGGTGCCGTCGCTGGAGCCGTATACCCTGAGACTGTGTTTGGCGGTGCTGGTGATTTTGACGGTCGTGAATCTGCGCGGGATCAAGGAAGCGGGATCGGCGTTCATGGCTCCGACATATTTTTTTGTAGGGACGCTGGCGATTGTGATCGTGGTGGGGTTTTATAAGGTCGCGATGAGTGGAGGACATCCGGTGGCGGTGGTGGCTCCGCCGGACACGGCCGTGCCGCTGGCGGGGCTGCAAGCGGTGGGCACGTGGATCCTGATCAAGGCGTTTGCCTCGGGTTGCACGGCTTTGACGGGCGTGGAGGCGGTGAGCAATGGCGTGCAGGCGTTTCGCAATCCGGTGGTGCCGGCAGCGCGGAAGACGCTGACAGCGATCATCGCGATTTTGATTCTGCTGCTGGGCGGAATTGCGGTGCTGGTGAAGTATTACGGGATTATGGCGACCGATCCGGGCGCTCCCGGGTATCAGAGTGTTTTGTCGATGCTGACGGCGGCGGTCGCGGGCAAGGGAATTTTTTACGACGTGACGATGTTCTCGGTTTTGCTGGTGCTGTGCTTGTCGGCGAATACGTCGTTTGCGGATTTTCCGCGGCTGTGCCGGATGATGGCGCGCGATGATTACCTTCCGCATGCGTTGACGACGCGCGGACGGCGGCTGGTGTTTTCGCAAGGCATCTGGGCGCTGGCGATTCTGGCGGCGTTGTTGCTGATTATGTTCGGCGGAGTGACGGACCGGCTGATTCCGCTGTTTGCGATCGGCGCGTTTATGGCTTTTACGTTGTCGCAGGCGGGAATGGTGGGGCACTGGTGGCGGAATGCGAAGGGATTTGAGGCCGCGCATGGGATGGCGGTGAATGGGATCGGAGCGCTGGCGACCGGGTTAACGCTGCTGGTGATCATCGTGGCGAAGTTTACGGCGGGCGCGTGGGTGGTGATGCTGCTGTTGCCGGCGCTGCTCATCTTTATGGGGAGGGTGAAGCGGCATTACGAATTGACAAATGCGGAACTGGCGCTAAAGGAAGGCGTGGTTTTGAGCGCGGAAAACCTGGAGCCTCCAATTGTGGTGGTTCCGGTGGACCGGTGGAACGCGGCGGCACAGAAGGCGCTGCAGTTTGCGATGACGCTGTCTCCGGATGTGCGGGCGGTGCACGTGACTTGCGATGCGGACGAGGGCAAGACGCCGTGGAAGTGGGAAGAAGATCCGCCGCCGGGACGGGCGCCGAAGATGGTTACGCTGCCGTCGCCGTACCGGCTGATCCTGATTCCGATTGTGAATTATGTGTTGAAGGTGGAGAAAGAGAATCCGGAGAGGACGGTGGCGGTGGTAATTCCGTCGATGGTGGAGAGGCACTGGTACCACTACTATCTGCACAATCAGCGGGGGCAGCGGCTGACGGCGCTGCTGCTGCTGCGAGGAGATGACCGGATCAACATTGTGAATGTGCCGTGGTATTTGAAGGCGTAGATCTCGGCTTTCGGCGCTCGGCTTTTGGCTTTTGGCTTTTGGCTTTTGGCTTTTGGCTTTTGGGAAAGGCAAAGACAAGGCTCGATTGCAGTCAAGTGGGCGCGGGAGGTGGGTGGTGCGGTTTGGAAGGACGGAGCGGGGCGCGGTGGAAATGCTCGCGGCAAAAAGCAGGTCCTTCGCTCCCGAACCCAGCGAGCGAGAGCGGCTGGCTGGGGTCTCGCTTGGTCTTTGAGCGGGTCGATTCGCTGTGTTAGGATCGGAAGTTTCGCAGGTGATGTTGGGCTGGCCTGTTGGCTGAACTCATTCCTCATTCCGGGCCTTGTAACCCTTCCCGAAAGCCTGCGGAAGGAGACCACCCTTGAAAGCTTATGAAGCAGCGAATCTGCGGAACCTTGCCCTGGTGGGGCATGGGCACGCGGGAAAAACCACGCTGGTATCGGCGATGCTCTACACGTCGGGCGGCGCGCCGCGCCTGGGACGAGTGGACGACGGCTCGGCTACGACCGATTACGACGAAGAGGAAATTGCGCGGAAGATGTCGATTTCGACGGGCCTCGCGTTTGTGGAGTGGGGCAAGGACGCGGCCAAGGTGAAGATCAATTTGCTGGATACTCCAGGGTTCAACATGTTCGTGCACGAGGCGAAGATGGCGCTACCGGTGGTGGATGTGGCGCTGGTGGTGGTGGACGGCGTGGCCGGGGTGGAAGTGGTGACGCAGCGGGTGTGGGGATACTGCGACGAGATTGAATTGCCGCGCATGATCGTGGTGAGCAGAATGGATCGGGAGCGGGCGGATGCGAACCGGGTGCTGGAGTCGCTGACGAACGCGTTTGGGAGAGCGGTGACTCCGCTGCAGTTGCCGATTGGGAGCGAGAAAAGTTTGAGCGGGATTGTCGATTTGGTGCGCATGAAGGCGTACACGTACGAGATGGGCGGGAATGGCAAAGGGAAAGAAGGACCGATTCCGGCGAACATGGCGGATGCAGCGAAAGAGGCGCATGAAAAGCTGGTGGAGTTGATTGCCGAGGGCAAAGATGAGTTGATGGAAGAGTTCTTCGAGACGGGGACGATTCCTGAGGAACATCTGGTTCCGGCGCTGCACGAGGCGATTCGCGAGGACAAGATTTTTCCGGTGCTGTTCACGTCGGGGTTGGGAAATATTGGCGTGGATGAGCTGATGGATTTTATTGTCGATTACACGCCGGCGGCGAGCGAGCATCACGCGATTGCCGGCAAACCCGCGGGTGGGAATGGCGAGCCGGCCACGCGCAAGGGCACGGACAGCGAGCCGGCTTCGATTTACGTTTTCAAGACGATGTCGGACGCGTTTGCGGGGAGAATTTCTTACTTCAAGGTTTTTTCGGGCGTGCTGAAGAATGACGCGTCGCTGCAAAACTTCAACCGCTCGACGCTCGAGAAGCTCTCGCACATCTCGCTGGTGCAGGGAAAGCAGATGGTTCCGATCCATGAGATTCATGCCGGGGACATCGGGGCGGTCGCGAAGCTGCGAGAGACACTGACGGGCGACACGCTGGGCGATAAGGGTGCGCCGATTCAGTATCCGGCGGTGCTGTTGCCGGAGCCGGCGATTACGTTTGCGATCGAGCCGAAGAGCCGAGCGGATGAAGACAAGCTGGGAGTGGGGCTGCACAAGCTGATGGAAGAAGATGCGATGCTGCGGTTCTTCCGCGATCCGCAGACGAAGGAATTTTTGATTGCGGGCACGGGACAGCAGCACATTGAAGTTGTGGTTTCGAAGATGAAGAAGCGGTACCACGCGGAAGTGGTGCTGAAAGCGCCGAAGGTGCCTTATCGCGAGACGATTCGCGGGAAGGCCGATGTGCAGGGACGGCACAAGAAACAAACGGGCGGGCACGGGCAGTTCGGAGATTGCAAGATCAAGATGGAGCCGCTGCCGCGGGATGTGGAGTTTGAGTTCGTCAACGATATTTTCGGCGGGGCGATTCCGAAGAATTTTATTCCGGCGGTAGAAAAGGGGATTAAGGATGCGGCGGGACGCGGATATCTGGCGGGATATCCGGTCGTGAATTTTCGCGTGATTCTCTATGACGGGTCGTATCACGATGTGGATTCGAACGACTTGTCGTTTCAGATGGCGGGGCGGATCGCGTTTCGCAAGGCGATGGAAGTGGCGAAACCGACGCTGCTGGAGCCGATTATGAACGTCGAGATCACGATTCCCGATGAATTCGCTGGGACGATCATGGGCGATTTGAACAGCCGGCGCGGACGGATTCAGGGGATGGATAACAAGGCGGGAAACACGATTGTGAAGGCTGAGGTGCCGATGGCCGAGATGCTGACGTATGGGGCCGATCTGACGTCGATGACGCAGGGGCGCGGGAGTTTCAACATGGAGATGCATCATTACGACATTGTTCCGGCGCAGTTGCAGGAGAAGATTATTGAGAAGGCGCGGGCGGAGAGAGGTGAGGTGAAGGAGGAAGAGGAGTAATTTTGGCGGGGCGCTCTTTTAGGTCATGCGCTCTGTGCCAGGCGCAGTCACGAGATTTTCAGCCCCTCCGCTTTGGCCAGCTTTGCCTGGCGTTCATCGAAGGTCCAGAAGCGGTC
>JASHOU010000162.1 GCA_030038475.1 Terriglobales bacterium
GTGCGCATTCCAGACATGCGAGGGGCGCTGAACAACCAATATGACGTCTACGACTCGGGAGGGATTGGCGAACTGGATGTGCGCGCTCTGTTAAAGCAGTTTGGCGAGCGCAAAATCGCAGATGACCTTTCTTCGGCATGGCAGGGAGGCGCGTATGTAACCTACCGGCGGAAGGACAAACCTGCGTCGGAAGGCGAGACCAGCGTCAGCGACCTGGCGCTTCTGTACGTTTCGCGATGGAAAACTCCCCAGGCGGCCGAGCGCTTTGCGCACTTTTATGCGACCGCCGTAGCAGAGCGCTATCGGGGTGCTGCCATGCAACCGGTGCAGGCTTGTGCTGGGTCCAATTGTCCCGCATCGATGGCGGAGTTTACCACCGAGGAGGGTCCGGTGATCGTGCAGCATTGGAACGACAACAGCGTCGTCGTCTCGGAAAGCTTCGACGCGCAAACTGCGACTCGGCTGCTCACAGCGCTGCGCAGCGGAACTGGCGCTACGCGCGCGGACAATTCGCCGCAGCAGGAGATTGGATTGCGCTTGTTTGAGATTCCCGCGTTCCGCGCTTTTGCCGACAAGATTGGCGAGCGAGTGTTGGAGGGAGTGACTCAAAAAATACGCGAAGAGCGGCAAGTAACGGATCAGGAATGATCCTCACAGTTGTCGATCAATTGAGCGTTATTGCATGTTTGCCGTCGATTAGAAAATCGCCGCCCGTGACCGATTTCTCAAGCTAGCGCATCGCCCGCTGGGCGCCGCGACACGCGATCGTAAATCACAAACATCGCCAGCAGCACGATTCCCATCATCCAACTGGCTTCAGGGCCGAGCAACCCGCCCGTCACGTGGTCCGAGCCCGGCCACTGCGTCAAAAACAGCCGCCCGGGAGCGAACTGGCCGGCGTTGCGTCCCGAATAGAAGAAGATAGCACCCCAGTCGAACGAGATGTGCAAGCCGATGGCGAAGGCGAGCGTGCCCGTGCGGCGAACGCTGAAGCACAGGAATAAGGCGATGAAACTAACGGAAACCCAATCTTCCCAGCGTTCGTAGGGCTTGGTGAAATAATGCAGCGCGCCGAAGGCGCAGGAAGTCAGGAGCGCGGCGGGCCAGAACCCCATCCCATCGGCCAGGGTGCGCAGTTGATAGGCGCGGAAGACAAACTCCTCGACAATTCCAATCGCGAAACTGGCCGCGATCCACAGCAGGACAAACTTGGCCAACTGCCCGCCGGTTGTGGCCAGTCCCGTAATGCAATACCCGCCTGCCAGCGCAATCAACCCGATATTGAGCGAGATCGCTGCCAATCCCCACGCCAGCCCCAGCCAGAATTGCCGTCCGAAGAAGTCGTAGGTTGGCCAGTAGTAATCGCGCAGGCGGCGGCGCTCGATGTGCATCATGATCCACGTCGCGATGGCCGCAGGAACCAGGACGATCAGATCGTCAACCAACAATCCGACCGGATCCAGGAACGCCGTCTCTTGAGGATGGAAAAGCCGCACGATGGCAAGAATCAAAACCTGCCTCAGACCGAAAAATATGATCCACCACAACAGGAAGCGCCAACCCGCGCGGAGACCGTCCCGGCCGATAAAGATTTTCTTCATCGCAGGTATATTACGCGCAGAGGGCGGGATTTGTTCCCACGTACCCCGCGCTCACTTATGAAGCTGACCGGGGAGCATGTCACGGGTTGCTGGGGATCGGGATCAAGAACCGCTGTGAGGTTTCGAGGAGTTTACTGCGCTTGCCCGTCTTTATGTCGCAGCCATTCGATGAACATCTGTTCCTTGGGCTTGTCGTAGGCCATGAGCAGGTGCCGGATGCTGCGTCCGCTGACGAAATGGCAAACTTCCTCCGCCAGGTTTTTGGCGTGGTCGCCCGCGCGTTCCAGAGATTGCGTCATAAAGATCACCTGCAGGCTGGCATGGTGCGCAACATTCTCCGGGTTTTCGATGTGGCGCAGAAAGATAATATTGCGCAGCCGATCCATCTCCGCGTCGGCGCGCAGCACCTCGATGGCTTTCTTGACGTCGCGCTGGGAAAACGACTCTCCGACATCAGCCAGCATTTTTTCCAGGATCGTGGCCATCTGCGTCAACTCGCGCGCATCCTGGGAGTCGAGCCGCCCGCCTGCGGCTTGCGCGCTGGTGGCGAAACTCAAGAGCAGGTCGCCGATCCGCTCCAGTCCGATCATCACCTTCATGCATGCGAGCAGGTGTCCGGTCTCCGCTTCGGGCACGCGCGTGATCGTCGAGGTCACGCCAGAATCAACTTCCATGTCGATGGCGTCGAGTTCCTTTTCACACTCTCGAATCGCGTTCAGTCGCGACATCGATCCCGTGGCGATTCCCTCCGCGGCGATAGCCGCCGCCCGGCGCGCCAATTCGCAGGCCTGCACCGTCCGCTGCACCAGCCCCGAGTGCGAGGGCTCGGGCGAAGGCGTTTTTACGCTGGCTGTACTCATATACTGCGCCTAAACTCCATGGTGGAGGACCGGACGTATATGTTCCGTTGGATGCCGTGTCCACCTCCGCGGACGGTATCCACTCGAAGTGTGACACACATTCCCATAAAAAGCATAATTCCCGGTGCACCTAGGCAGGTTAAAACCCGGTGAATTTCTCGTTATTACTCGGTGAAATAACTCAGGCTGCTTCCGCCTCCGAGGCTGTCAAGGTAAACAAAAACGTCGAGCCGTGGTTGAGTTCACTTTCGGCCCAAATCCTTCCTCCGTGCGCCAGAACGATATGCTTCGCGATGGCCAACCCCAGCCCGGTGCCGCCCGACTCGCGTGACCGCGCTTTATCGACGCGGTAGAAACGCTCGAAAAGACGCGGCAGATGCTCGGAAGAAATCCCGGGCCCGAAGTCCTGGACGTAAAATTCGACTCCGTTCGCGGCGGGACGTGCTCCAAGAATAATTTTCTTCCCCGAAGCTGCATACTTCAGCGCATTCTCGATGAGGTTCGAAAAAATCTGGTGGATGGCCTCGCGATCCGCATTCACATTGCCCGTAGAAGCTGTATTTTCAATCACCAGTTCGACTTCATAGGAGCGCGCTGTTTCGCGGAAACTTTCCAGCGCATCCTGCAACAGTTCTTCGGCAGTGATCGGTTGCACGTCGAAACGGTGCTCGCCCGATTCCACCCGGGCCAGCGTCAGCAGGTCTTCGGTAAGCCGCGACATGCGGGCCGCGTTCTTGCGGATAATCTCCAGAAACTCGCGTACATGATTGTTGGCGATGGGACTATCAAGCAGCGTCTCGGTGTATCCCTGGATCGAAGTCAGTGGGGTGCGCAGCTCGTGCGAGACGTTGGCAATGAAATCGCGCCGGCTCTTTTCCATGCGCTCGGTCTCAGTCAGATCGCGGAGCACGGCAACCGCGCCGCCTCCTGGCATGGGCGCAGCCGTGACATCGAAGGTGCGGCCGGAGGCGATGGTGTTCGAGCGCGTGGAGGTAACAGCCTGGTTGCGCGCAGCTTCTTGAATGGCAGCGAGAAAGTCCGGATCGCGTACGCTGTCGATCAGCGGCGCATTCAACCGCGGCGCCCGCAGCAGCAAACGGCCCATGCTTCGATTGGCCCATTGGATGCGCCCATCGATATCCACCGCGACCACCGCATCCTGCATGGAGTTGAGCAGCGTTTCCAGTTCGCGCTGGCTGGTCTGCACGCGGGCGTAACTTTCTTCGATCCGGCGTGTGGTTTTGTCGAGCGCCGTCGCCACCTGCCCGATCTCATCGGTCGCCGTGGAGGCGATTCTGGCCGTCAGATCCCCGTCCGCCACGCGCTCGGCAAAATTCACGATGCGCTGCAACCGCCGCCCCAGATATTGCGAAGCCGCTGCCGCCACCAGCAGGGCGAAAATGAAGGCAGCCAACGATCCCCAGAAAAGTGCCACGCGAAGGGGACGATCGGTAGTTTCGATCTCAGGCAAAGGATACGCCAGCCGCACCGCGCCTCCGGAAATCGGCGCGGCCACGAACAGGAAAGGAACGCCAATTCCCTGGCTGTTTCGTTGATCCGTGCCGACTTCTCCGGCCAGTGCGGAGACAAACTCTTTGCGATGCGCCAGATTGTCCATCGTGCTCGGGTCGGCTTGGGAATCGGCCAGCACCTTGCCCGTAGGATCGATGACCGTTGCGCGCGCGCCCGCAGCCTGACCTTCCTGCGAGGCGATGTCGGCGAGCGAGTGTTGCCGGTCATTCTCCACGCGATGGGCGAACATCAAAGTTTTCTGTCTCAGATCGCGCTCGATCTGCTCGCCCAGCGTGCGCTCCCACACCGTGTGCACAGTCAACTGCAAGGTGAGAGCGGTCGCTCCAATCACCAGCAAAAACACTAACATCAATTTGAAAAAGATGCGCCTTCTCAACGCGGAACCTCAAAGCGGTAGCCCGCGCCCCGTACCGTCTTCAGGTAACGCGGATTCTCCGCATCGGGCTCGATTTTTTCCCGGATGCGCCGCACATAAACGTCCACTGAGCGCGGCGTAACGTACGCCGTATCGCGCCAGACCGAGTCGAGCAACTGGTCGCGCGTAAAAACCCGTCCCGCATGGCGCATGAAGTGGTCGAGCAGCCGGAATTCTGTGGCCGTCGTCGGCACCTGTTTGCCGCGGACAGTCAGTGTCATCGCGTTCGGATCGATGTGGATTTCGTCGATCTTGGTGGGCAACGGCGGCAGCGGCCGCTCAAACCGCCGCAGCACCGCTTTGACGCGAGCCACCAGTTCGCGCGGGCTGAACGGCTTGGGAATGTAGTCGTCGGCGCCCAATTCCAGGCCGAGCACGCGATCGGCTTCGGCGCTTTTTGCCGTCAGAAAAATCACCGGCACCGGCGCCAGCGCCACCGATTGCCGTATCTGCCGGCACAGTTCCAGGCCGTCTTTTCCCGGCACCATGATGTCGAGCAGAAACAGCGACGGCCGCTGCCGCTCGGCATCGAGCACCACCAGATTGCCGGTCGAGTAAAGACGCACGCTGAAGCCGGCCGCTTCCAGATGATGGCGCACCAGCCGGGAAATATCCGGGTCGTCTTCCACTACATAAATTGTCGGTTTCACGCGAACTATTGTAGCTGGGAAATGTTTCTATTCGATAGCAATCAGGACCGCAAACTTCACCGAATCGCCCCCGTGCACCCCTGTGTACTCTGTGGTTGTGATTTATCCCTCGCCACGGAATCGGAAGTCTCTCAGCGCAGAGGCATCCCCGCTTCAGCCGAAAAGTCCTCCGAAGCGAATTGCCGCCTGAGGAATTTCGGAAACGCCGCGGCCGCAATCATAGCCGCATTGTCGGTAGAGAGCGCGCGCGCGGGAAAAAACACCGGCAGCCCCTGCATCGCCGCTTCGCGCTCAAACGCGGCCCGCAATTCGGAATTGGCCGCCACGCCGCCGCTCACGAAAAGAGTTCGCACATCGTACTCGCGCGCCGCCGCCAGCGTCTTCGCGCCCAGATCGCTGACCATCGCCCGCTGGAATGAAGCCACCAGGTCAAGCGTTTGCCGGTCGCAGAGTTTGAGAATATCTTCGACCGCCGGTTTGCCTCCGAGCCCTGCAAGCGCCGCGCGCCGTGCCTCGATCGCAGGCTTCAGATTCTGCATCTCGACATATCGCAGGACCGCCGTTTTGATTCCGCTGTAAGAAAAATCGAACAGCGGCCGATCATCCTCCGAGCGTAACGCACGCTCGCCGCCATGGTTGCGATCTCCACGGTCATTTCCCCAATCCCGTCTCCGATCTGCATGTTTGATCTGCGCCATCTGAAACTTCACCGCCTGCGCATCACCGTGCTGCGCCAACCGGTCGATAATCGGCCCTCCCGGATATCCCAGCGCCAGCAGCTTGGCTACTTTGTCGAACGCTTCTCCAGCCGCATCATCGCGCGTGTGTCCGATGTTTTCGTAAGTCCACAGGTTCTCGCGTTCCTCAGCCAGATAAAGATGCGTATGTCCGCCTGACACCACCAGCGCCAGCACGGGAAACTCCATCTCATTGTTTGCAGTTGTGCGCCGCCGCCGCTCCATTTGCCGGTAATCCAGCAACACCGCATGGATGTGTCCCTCAAGATGATTCACCGCGATCAGCGGCTTCTCCAGCGCAAACGACAGCGCCTTGGCAAAACTGATCCCCACCAGCAACGCGCCCGCCAGTCCCGGCCCCTGCGTGACCGCAATGGCGTCGATGGATTGATAACTCTCGCCCGCTTCCGCTAGCGCCTGCCTCACCACCGGCACAATCGCCCGCAGGTGCTCGCGCGACGCGAGTTCCGGAACCACTCCTCCATAAGGCCAGTGCGTGGCAATCTGCGACGCCACCACATTCGACAAGATCCGCTCGCCCGAGCGCACCACCGCCGCGCCCGTCTCGTCGCACGAGCTTTCAATCCCCAGAATGTTCGCGTCAGGCATAATGAGTTTCAAGCTCGTTAGCTCGTGGCTCGCGGCTTCTGCCGTCTAGTTTACGGGATGACTTGACCAACGATGTCCCACGCCCACCAACACGCCGCTGCCATTGTCCGCACCCTGCGCGAGTGCGGCCATCAGGCATACTTCGCCGGAGGCTGTGTCCGTGATCTGCTCCTCGGCCGCGAACCCACTGACTACGACGTCGCTACCGACGCCACTCCGCCGCAAGTCATGCAAATCTTTCCCGAAACCTACGCCGTCGGCGAGCAATTCGGCGTCGTGCTCGTGCCGTTTGCAGGAGCGTCCGAACCCGACGCAGCAACAAGCGCATCGGACCGTGGAGCGACGGGCGTGCCCGCCCCTCCCGCCGATCGCGACAAAGGAACCATCGAAGTTGCGACCTTCCGCTCCGACCTCGGCTATTCCGATGGCCGCCATCCCGACCAAGTCCGCTTCACTCGCGATCCTCGCGAGGACGTGCTCCGCCGCGACTTCACCATCAACGGCATGATGCTCGATCCCGCAACCAATGAAGTCCTGGATTTCGTCGGCGGCCGCGCCGACCTGCAAGCCGGAATCATCCGCGCCATCGGCGATCCCGAGCGCCGTTTCGCTGAAGACAAGCTGCGCATGTTGCGCGCCGTGCGCTTTGCCGCGCGCTTCGACTACAGGATTGAGCCTGCCACTCTCGCGGCCATCCAGAAGTTGGCGCCGCAAATCCACCAGGTCTCCGCCGAGCGCGTACGTGACGAGCTGACCAGGATGCTCACCGAAGGCCGCGCCCGCCGCTCCTTCGAACTTCTCGACCAAACCGGGCTTCTTGCACAGGTGCTGCCGGAAATTTCAGCCATGAAAGGCGTTGAACAGCCGCCGCAATATCACCCGGAAGGCGACGTCTTCGTGCACACCTTGCTGCTCCTCGAAAAACTCCCCGCCGGCGTTTCAAAAACACTCGCCTGGGGAGCGCTTTTGCACGACGTCGGCAAGCCTCCCACCTTCCGCATCGCGCCCGATCGCATCCGCTTCGACGGCCACGTCGATGTCGGAGTCAAGATGGCCGCCGAAATCGCCCGCCGTCTGCGCTTTTCAAACAACGAAACCGATCGGATTCTCGCCCTCGTCGACAATCACATGCGCTTCGGCCAGATTTGGCAGATGAAGGAATCCACGCTGAAGAAATTTTTCCGCCTGCCTGCCTTCGACGAGCATCTCGAATTACACCGCATCGACTCTCTTTCGAGCCACGGCCAACTCGATGCATATAACTACGCGCGCGAGCAGTTGCGCACTATGCCGCCCGAAGCCATCTGCCCCACGCCGCTTTTGAGCGGCGACGACTTGATCGCGGCGGGCTATGAGCCGGGGCCGCGATTCAAGGAGATTCTGGGCGCGGTAGAAGACGCCCAACTCGAAGGCCGCCTGACCTCGCGCGAGTCAGCAATGGAATATGTGCAGCACGAGTTCCCAATATAGTTATAGAATGGACACTCTACAGCACTAAACCGACCGGAACTTACTCCTCGTTCTGGTCCCGGTCCTGCGATGTGGTCACAGCTGTGTCTGCCGCAGTGTCGGCTGAAGACGGAACCGGCTTTTGCAGATCGATCACAGGCAATCCCGCTTTCTTCAGCGTTTGGTTCAGCTCGGAAATGTCTTTCGACTTGAGTTGACCCCACGCCGACAACTGCTCGCCCAGCGCCTTTTCCAGTTCGCCGGCCATCGCGACCTGCTGCGTCGTCGGAGCATCGTCGGCGGTATCGAGCCCGCTGAGAACCGCGCCGAAGCCACTGTTCAGCCGCGCGAGACTGCGGCCTTCGGGAGTGCTCAGGTAGCGCGCACCGTATCCGCCTTCTTCGCCCGCAATGGCCGTCGCTTTCGCTTCGATCGCATCGGTTGCAGCCTTGATCTGCGCGGCCGGATTCTTTGCCGGTAACGCCTTGAGTTGAGCCCGCACGCTGCGCACTTGTTGCAGCGCTTCGTAATCGCGGTGCAGTGCATCGGCGATTTGGCGGTCGAGTTCGAAATGGCGCCGCAAGTCTTCGGGAGAAGTTTTCACCCTCGGATCCATGCGAATCTCTAGCGGCTGCGTGGAAGTCTCGCCGCCCGCGGTGAGTTTCACTGTGTACTTTCCAGGCAACACGGTCGCGCCCAACGGATACAACGGCGTGTCGTGATAGATGGCCGAAATCGGATAGTCGCGTGTCAACACATCCGGGGCGGGATACGTCAGGTCCCAGACGAAGCGATGCATTCCGGGCGCGGTGGAAACCACGCGCGGCGGCCTCACCCAATACATCGGAACATTGAAATCCTTGGGATTCACCGTCTCGGGCTTGTCGGCGCTGGAGAAGCGCCGAACCAGGTTTCCGCTCTCGTCGGTAATTTCAATCGTTACGGGCGCCGAGCTAGCGTCTTTCAGCCAGTAGTCGATCATCGCGCCATCTGGAGGATTTTGCCCCGCAGGTTCTTCTGGCGGCAAAGGCGTATCGGTGTTGTTGTTGCGGCGGACGCGATAGGTGAGTTGCGGCGCGAAAAGATGCGCCGAGCCGCTCGCAATTTGCCCGCTGAACTGCCGAAGCGACGTAACGTTGTCCAATATCCAGAACGAGCGTCCGTGAGTTCCGACGACGACATCGTCGTGATGGACAACCAGATCGCGAATCGAAGTTGGCGGCAGATTCATCTGTAGCGATTGCCAATGATCGCCGTCGTCCCATGAGACATAAACGCTGCGCTCGGTTCCGGCAAACAACAAGCCTTTGCGTTCGGGATCTTCGCGCACCGTGTTGACGGGTTCGTTTTCGGGCAATCCGTTCACGATCTTCTGCCACGACGCTCCGCCGTCATGCGTGCGATAGATATAAGGATGCAGGTCGTCGAGCCGGAAACGGTTCACCGCAGCATATACAGTCACGGTATCGAAATGCGATGCATCCATCTGCGCTAGCTTGCTCCATGGCGTCAACTCTTTCGGCGTGACATTCTGCCAGTTTTTGCCGCCGTCGCGTGTCACCTGAATCACGCCGTCGTCGGTTCCAGCCCAGATCAGGTTGGCATCTTTCGGCGAAGGAGCAATCGAATAGATCACGCCACGATGCTTGCCCTTTTGTGGATCGGCATCGACAAACGGCCCCAGAGTCGCCGGCGCGCCTGGATCTTCTCGCGTCAGATCAGGACTGATGATCTGCCAGTTGTTGCCGCCGTCGCGCGTCACAAAGAGCACATTCGACCCCAGATACAGAACGTGCGGGTCGGCCTTCGAGAAAATCAGCGGCGCAGTGCGATTGAAGCGATATTCGCCCGTACGCAACACTACCGGCCCAACTTCACGCGTTTGTCCGGTGTTGCGGTCGAACACTGTCACTTTACCCCCGTAAATCAGATTGGGATGCAGCGGATCGGGCGCAACGTAGCCGTATTCCTCTACGCCGACGGTCGTCCAGTTGCGAAAAGTGATTTCGCCGAAGTCGCTGCGGCTTGCGGTGCCGACCGAACCGCTCTCCTGTTGTCCGCCGTAAACCCAATAAGGAAACTGGTCGTCGGTGATCACGTGATAGAACTGCGCCGTCGGCTGGTTGTACCACGAACTCCAGGTCTCGCCGCCGTTCACGCTGATGGTTGCGCCCTGATCGAGCGCTATCGCAATAATGTCGGGATTTTCGGGATTGATCCAGATAGTGTGATAGTCGTCGCCGCCGGGCGCACCTTTGATGGCCGTGAAGGTCTTGCCGCCATCGGTCGAACGGTAGGTCGAAGTGTTGGCGACGTAGATCACATCCTTGTCTCTGGGGTCGACGCGAACGCAGCCGAAGTCGTCGCCGCGTCCATAGATGCGATCCTCGCTGTTCACCTGTTGCCAGCTTTCGCCGGCATCGTCAGACCGGTAGATGCCGCTGCCCTTTTTCGCATTCGGCTTGGTTGTGTTCACCCAGGCATACATCCGATCGGGATCGCTCGGCGCAACCGTTGGCCCGATGCGCCCAATGCCGTCATCTGCGCCCGGCAATCCTTTGGTGAGTTGATGCCAGTTGCTGCCCCCATCGGTTGACTTGAAAAGCCCGCTTCCCGGCCCGTTGTAGCCGCCGCCGGTCGTCCACGGCGGACGGCGCGAAGCCCACATGCTGCCATAGATCACCTGCGAATTACGTGGGTCGAAGACCAGATCCATGCCGCCAGTGTTCTCATCCTTATAGAGAACCTTCTGGAAACTCTGGCCGCCGTCGAGCGAGCGGTAAACACCCCGCTCCGTGTTGGGTCCGTAAGGATGACCCTGCACGGCCACGAACAGCCGATTCGGGTCTTTGGGATCGACGATGATGGACGAGATCTGCTGCGCGTCACGAAGACCCAGGTGCTGCCAGGTTTGGCCGTCATCGATCGATTTGTACATTCCATCGCCGACGGAGAGATCAGGCCGTCGCAAGCCTTCCCCGCTGCCGACGTAGATTATGCTTGGGTTCGACGGCGCGACGGCCAGCGCTCCGATCGAACCTGAGTGCGTTTCATCATTCGGTTGGTGGTCAAAGATCGGATCCCAAGTGCGACCGAAATCGGTCGACTTCCAGACTCCGCCGTTGTTGGGTGCCATAAAGAAGACGTTCTGCTGCCCCGGAATACCGGAAATGGCAACAGTTCGGCCTCCGCGAAAAGGCCCAATCAGCCGCCAGTGAAGCTCCTGATACATTGCAGGGTCGTATTGCTCGGCGGAAAGCACGACGGGAAAAAGCACAAAGACGAGCAGGGCAAGCGAAATCCACAAGGGTAGCTTGTTCACAGTGGTCCTCAACTTAGACGATCGAATTTGGCCGATCAAATTTCGATGATCGGATCTTGACGATTCCGAATTTTACGATTTGGAGAAGAGCAAGGATAAACCACGACGAGTGCGATTGCACAGTGCGCGGATACCCAGAGTGAACCCGTTGTTTGCGGCAACTGGAGTTGGCCAGTAGCTCACTGCTTCAGTTTTTCCCACCAGCTTAATGGCCTCGCGAAGATAATTAACTCTCCCGGCTTCGGTGAGGCTGTGGTCTTACCGCAAGCGTTCGGCCAGACAATACCTTGCTGCAGCAACTGTTTTGTCGAAACGTTCGTTATCGCTAACCAGGAGTAATCGCGGACATGTGGATAGCACATCACGAAAGGTACATTGACCCGCAAAAGTTCGTCATATTTCACAATCGGGTCGATGACAACATTATCTTCGGTGTACTTCTCGCGCATGTGAAGGTCAACTTCCTCGTCATTATCCGTTACGCGTAGCCGCGCCACGCCGTCCTTATCCGTTGGAATTACCATCGCATCTTTGCGCTGGTTTCCTACCCATACATTCACATGGGAATTCGACATGGGATGACCGTTGCGTCCATTTACTAGCTTAATCGTGAGCGTTTGTGCGCAAAGAGAGGTACCCGTCGGCGTAAGGACGATGAGCAACAGAAGACGCGCTACGCTACTGAAAGATGGCTTATTCAAGAAAAGCTCTTTTTCCGATCTGCTCTTAGCACTGTGGATTACTCGCGAGCGGCGTCATATTTAACAAAATATGGAATGCGCCTCTCGGATTATAAGGGTAGGCTGAATCAATATGCGCCGGAACAGGTTTGGGCTAAAGGGAAGGGTCAATGAACTGTCCAGCCCCGTCTGCTCCGGACCTGTCTGAACGTGGAGCGTCGGACCGTAGCCGATGATATACGTCCACCAATTAATTGGGTAATATCCAGGAGAAGCGCTGCCAGGTTGATTTGATGATATGTCCAGATTCAAAGTTCCCTGTCCACCCGGAGCGCCGGCCGAGTAATTAAATTGCCCCGTGACGTTGGCAGATGTGTCATTACTTCCAAATTTACTGTTAACGGCAGACAAAATATTTGTTGCGCACTGCGATGTGCTGTTGTTTGCGGCTGGTAAAAAGGCTCCAAGTTCCAAGGTTCCAAGCGTCCGCAGGGGTCAATCCTAGCTCGGCAACAGAACTGTCGCTCAGATCCTCCAGAGACGAAAGATTTACCACGTTTCCGTCAGCGTCCAAACCATACTGCGTCAGGCCATTCGGAGCGAACTATCTGACCGCAGCGTTCATCAGATAGCGGCGCAGCGCATCGCGCCAGTCGGGCATTTGAATGCCATACTCCTGAAGGCTCTCGGGAGACAGCACCGAATAAGCGGGCCGACGTGCGGGACGCGGGAACTCGGCCGTGGTCACGGGTTTCACTTTCGCCGGTAAACCGGAGGCGCGCACAATTTCGCTTGCGAATTCGAACCATGTGCAATCGCCGGAATTGGTCATGTGCACAATTCCCTGCGCCGACTTGCGGCAAAGTTCGACCAGTGCAGACGCCAGATCGCGGGCGAAGGTAGGACTGCCGCGTTGATCGTTTACCACGGAAATCTCTGGCCGCGTCGAAGCGAGCTTCAGAATGGTTGCGGGAAAACATTTGCCGCCGTGGCCGAACAGCCACGACGTTCTGGCGATGCAAACCTCGGGCAGAATTCCCAGCAACCGCTCCTCGGCTCGGGCTTTGCTCTCACCATAGACGCTGGCCGGATTTCGCGTATCGCTCGTGCCGTAAGGAGAGCCTTTGGCACCATCGAAAACATAGTCGGTGCTCAGGAACAGCAATCGCGATCCGGTTTCCCGGGCAGCTTCGGCCACATGAATGGCGCCTTCGCAATTCACCGCGAAAGCCAGATCGCGGTTGGATTCGCAGCCATCGACGTCGGTATAGGCCGCGGACAGGAGAACCCAGTCGGGGCGGGAATCGCGAATCACTTCGCGAACGCGGGTGTGGTCGCGCAGGTCGACATCTCGGGAGGATAGCGCTGTCAGTTGCTCGCCGCTCAATTCTCGAACCAGTTCCTGGCCGAGCAGCCCCGACGCTCCAAATAGTGTGACGCGCATAAATGTTCTCCGCATCAACAGAGAACCGGATTTGAGAAGCCGGAACTGACAAACCGGAACTGAGAATCTACGATTGCGGTGTCCGCAGCCGTCGCAGCGCGTGGAGAATCAGCGATCCGCTGATGCCGAAGCAGAACACGGCGGCAAAGGCCAGCGCATCCAGTACGCCGCGTGTCATGCGCAGGTAATCCGCGAACAATGCCAGCATGGCGCAAACAATGCCGAGCACGTTCAGCGACAGAGGCGAACGCACCGTCGGCAGCTCGCGGCGAAATTGAACCTGGAGCAGCAATGCCGCCAGCCCAATCGCGGCCACGACGATCAGCGCAATCGGACTGAGAAAGGCGCTGCGGCGGGTGTAAATCACGACCAGCGCCAATGCCAGCAGCAGCAGACCGGAAGCGATCACCGTCCACCTGCGCTCGGTTTTGGTTGATACGCGGGCCTCCGGGTCGAAACCGGTCACCGGGCGATCTCCTTGAGACAGCGCATACTGCCATTCTATCCGGTGACAATTCGTTGCGCGATCCGTCGTTGCGTGATCAGTCAGTGCGCGTCGCGCTATGATTCGGTCCATTGTGGCTCGGCAACCACTCGGCCGGGCGATTCTCGCCATGCGACATCGCATAGAGCACCAATTCAACGCGGCTCGAGATTCCTACCTTGTCGAAGATGCGCAGCATGTATTTCTTGACGGTGTGTTCGCTCAACCCCAGTTCGGCGGCAATTCCACGATTGGTTAAGCCGTCTGCTACGAGCGCAACCACCTGTTCTTCGCGCGGCGTCAACAAAGATCTGCCATTGGTATTGACCACCCGCAGTGCGGGCACCTCGGCCAGCGCCTCAAGCACATAGTTCATCTGCCGGCTGTTCAGCCAGACTTCTCCCCGCGCAATGCATTGGATGCACTTGCAGAGCATGGCAAACGGAGTGTGGGTAAAAAGAAAAATGCCCTTCGCGCCCGCGCGCAGCGCACTCACCACCAATTCGCGATCATCGCTTTCGGTGAGCAGCACCGACGCCACTCTGGGATAGGAAAGCCGCAGCCAGCGCACCAGACTCATATCCGGCAGACGGTTGCCGGAGATCAGAACTACGTCTGCACCGTTCGACTGCAGATAGTTGTGGAGGGCGGGCGTTTCCAACGCGACGGCGGAGACCTGAAAGTCGCGTCGGCTTTTCAGGGCTCGCATCAGCAGTTCCGACTGAATCGGTCCAGAATCGGCCACCAGCACGTGCACGATTGTGGATTCGAGCACTCGGGTTCCGTTGGTTAGTTTGGCGGAGCACATGGATGTTTCCATCTTGTACCAAAGCGGAGGCATCGGATGTACCCGGCGTCACACTCTGTTCGTGATGAATGACCGCCCGATGCCTACTTTCGCAGGACCGTCCTTGTTCCCACTCTCGCTTCAGCGCTCTTCGACCCGAACCTAGGCCCGCTACGCTTAGAACCCAACTCTGGCGCACCAATCGCGGCTTTCATCACACTTTTGATGGTCGCTACGTGCCCTGCACCGCCGTAGACAGTACTTTCCAAGTCTTGTTGTGCACCGGCCACAACGGTACTTTGTGCAAACGGCTCAGACCATCGAGCTGCTTGGTTCGCCGTTTTGAGCAACGGCGATGAACTGGAGATGGATGTGTTGGCAAAACAAGCCGTTTTGCGAGCTGCAATCATGCTCATTTTGCAGCTAGCCGTGGTTGCTTTCGCTCAGGAAACCGCGCCGTCGCCGGCTGCGGCGCCCCAGTCCTCTGCTCCGTCAAGCGGCAAGATCGCAGGGGAGAGCTCGCAGAGTCTGGCACCCGCGGGCGTGGGTGGTTCGATGGGCGGAGCGAGCACACAACCCGGAAAAGCGGGTGGCAAGGGAGATCCTGCATTCGGAGGGGAACGCCACCCGCTTTATCGGCTCACCAAATCTGACACGGTCGATGTGAATTTCACCTTTTCGCCGGATTTCAATCAGACCGTGACCGTGCAGCCCGACGGCTTCGTGGCTTTAAAAGGCGCGGGTTCATTGCTGGTTGAAGGCCTCACGGTCACGGAGATGCAAGAAGCGGTGGCGAACGCATACCGCGGCTTTCTGCACGAGCCGGAGGTCACCGTGACCTTGAAAGACTTCGACAAGCCTTACTTCCTCGCTTCAGGTGAGGTGGCGAAGCCTGGGAAGTATGAACTGCGAGGCGATCTTACAGTCAACGAGGCGATCGCGATCGCCGGCGGCCTCACCCAGCAGGCGAAGCACTCACAGGTCGTTCTGTTTCGCCGGATTTCCGCATATGTCGCCGAATCCCACGTGCTCGACGTGAAAAGAATGCTCGATTCCCGCGATCTGCACGAAGACCTTCATCTTCAGCCCGGCGACTTTATCTTCGTCCCGCAAAGCCGGATTTCGAAAATCCGCAAGTATGTTCCAACCAACTCCATGGGGGTGTATATGAACCCGGTGCAATAGTCCCCGGTGCAACACCAAGAGAAAGGAGCGGCAGGGTTCTCGCGCTTTGTGTTTCGAAACTCCAGCGGATTTCCCCGATTCGCTGGCGATCTGATTGCCTTCGGCAAAACTCATGCCCATGGAATTGAACGCAAACCCGTACACCACGCTTTCGCCCACTCCGCGCGAACTGGCAGCCACGTTGTTTCGGCGTCCACGGCTCGTGGCCAGTTCTTTCGCGTTCTTGTTGCTGGCAACTATGCTGCTTGTACTTTTTTCGGCGCGCTATGAATCGCACTTCATGGTTTTGCTGCGGCGCGGCCGCTACGATCCGGTCGCTTCTTCGCAGCCCGCCAGTCCCATGGATTTTACGCGTCCGGAGATTACCGAGGAGGAGCTGAATTCTGAAGTGGAACTTCTGCGCGACGAAGATCTGCTGAAGCAGGTCGTCAAACTGGTCCAAATTGTCCCTCCCGACATTCCCGAGCCCGAACGCGCATCCGCGATCGAACATGCCGCCCGCAGGTTGTCGCGTCGGCTCGATGTCGATGCCCTGAAGAAGTCGAACCTTATCGACGTCACTTATAAAGACACCAGTCCAGAACAAGCGGCGCGCGTACTCGCGGCGCTCTCCACTCTCTACGTGCAAAGGCATACAACCCTGCAGCGGCCGCAAGGAGAAATTCAGTTCTTTGACCAGCAAACCGCGGCCTACGAACAGAAATTGCATCAATCCGAAGCCGATCTCGTGCGCTTTACTCGCGTCCGGGGCGTCGCTTCGGCGGCGTTGGAACGCGACATCGCGCTGCAGAAGCTGGGCGAAGCCGACGCAGCATATCGGCAAATCGACCAGGATCGCGTTGGAACCGAGCGCCGCATTGCCTCGTTGCGAGAGCAGCTCAAGTCGTTTCCCTCGCGTTCAGTCACGCTGAACCACTGGTCCGACAATCCCATGGCATTGGAAAAAATGAAGACTCACCTGCTGGAGCTGCAACTCAAGCGCACCGAGCTTCTCACCCAATTCGAGCCATCGTATCGGCTGGTGCAGGAAGTGGATCAGCAGATCGCACAAACGCAGGCGTCGATCACCGCCGAAGCGCTAACTCCGGTGCGAGATGAAACTACCGACAAGGATCCCAACTACGAATGGGCGCGCATGGAACTGGAGAAGGCGCAAGTGGAGTGGGATGGATTGCGGGCACGCCAATCCGCTGCCTCCGATCAGGCCGCATCCTTACGCGCAACGGCCCAGCAGTTGCAGTCTGACTCGGTCGATCAGGGAGACCTGTTGCGCACAGCCAAGGCCGATGAAGACAACTACCTGCTTTACCTGCACAAACGCGAGGAGGCGCGCATCGGCGACGCGCTTGACGATCGCCACATCCTCAACGTCACCATCGTCGAACCCGTCGCAGCTCCGGCCCTGCCCAAGCATTCCATCTTCCTCTATTTCGTGTTGGCCTTCGCATTGGCCATGGTGTGCAGCATCGGCATTGCCTTCACCATGGAATATTTTGATCCAACCATCCGCACGCCTGCCGAAGCCCACAATCTGCTCGATGTTCCGGTGCTGGCCTGGCTGCCGGCGGCTGAGGTCGCGGCCAACGGTCCTTTTGTTTCCCAGATTGGCCGTTCCATTGGCCGTTCTGGGGTGGTGGAGCAATGAATATCCGACGCACACTGCTACTGGAGGCAGCGGCCGCCGGCGACGAGGCACGTCTGCCGGTCGGCGGGCACATCGAAAGCGGAGAAGTTTGTCCAGCGGCTTCACTTCACAACGAGCAGGTCCGTGCGCTGGTGCAGCAACTCTTCTTTCGGCACGCATCGGGACCGCTGCGCCACGTCGCCTTCGCTCCGATCGAAGCATCCACTGCGACTGCCAGATTATGCCTTGAAGTCGCAACCACTCTGGCTGAGGAAGACCGCTACGACATCGGGCTGATCGACGCCAACTCCGGCCCTGAACGCCTGCAAACCGAACTGCAGATCGCCTGCCCCAATCTTGTGCTGACAACCTGGCCGATCCAACCGCGTCTATGGATGGTCCCGCGCCAAACCTGGCTGCCCGACGCCTGCGCGCAGCGCATCACCGGGCAGAATTTATCGCGGTTGCGCGAACTCACCACGGAATTCGATTTTTCCATTTTGTGGTGTGCTCCGGTTTCCTGGCTCACGGCCGGCATCGGCCAATCCTGCGATGGCCTGGTGCTGGTGCTCACCGCCAACAAAACCAGGCGCCTGGTTGCCGCCCAAGTCAAGGATCAACTCGGCAAGGCGCAAGTTGCGCTGCTCGGCACGGTTCTCGCCGAGCGCCGTTTTCCCGTGCCGCAAGGCCTCTACCGAAATCTGTGAAGCCGATGAGCGAATTGAGCACAAACCGGCTCTGGGACGCCGCACCTCTCGATGCCCCTTCGCAGTTTGCCCGCATGATTCCCGGTGCATCTGTCACGGACTGGCCCAGGGCTTCGTTAACCACGCCCGTTACCGGTCGCGTCGCTCCTACCTGCCCTGAGAATGCGATCGATGATGCGCCACGAAACATAACAGCACAGATGCCGCTCCGCCAACGCGCCAACCGAAACTCCAATTCCAATTTCACTTTCAAAGACCGATTACTGCTTCGGTCGGCGACAGTCGATTTGCTCGTTCTCATAGTCGTATGGGGCGCGTCGTCATTCCTCTTCCCAGCCTGGGGTTTGCCATGGTCTTCTTTGCCTGTTTTTGCCGCTCTGGTCATCCTGTTCGGTTTTTCGGAAGGACTGTACAGATCCAGGGTCGATTTACCCCGGGCTGCGATCACCCCAACCCTCGAGCGCTCAACTCTGTTCGCGATGGCGTTACTCCTTATCGCCCAATGGGACAAGATACGTCTGCTAGCGGCGGTCACCATATTCGCCGGTAGCCTGAGCGGCCTCATTTTGTGGCGCCGACTGCGCTTTTTCGCGGCCAGACAAACTCACCGCGAAGGCGAACTGCGCAAGATTCTCATCGTCGGCGCCGGCCCGATCGCCCACTCCATCGCTCGGACGCTGCGCAACGAGCCGCTCAATCCGGATCGCGCCATCGTCCGCGGATTTGTGGACGATGATCTGCCGCTCTCGCCCACAGTGCTGGGGCGAATCGCGGATCTCGACTGGCTCGCCCGCTCCGAATTCATCGACGAAGTCATTCTCGCCTTACCCGGCCAGCCTAACCAGACGCGGGAAGCGGCCGAAATCGCGTACCGCAATCACCTCGATATCCGCGCCGTACCTGATCTGCCCGCGGGACCCTGGTGCGAATCATCGTCCGGACCATCGTGCGAACCATGGTGCGACTCTGGAATCGATCACATTGGAGAAGTTCCGGTGATAACCCTTCACTGCGAATCGGTGCCGAACACGGCTCTGTTTCTGAAGCGTTTGCTGGATATCGGCGGAGCGGCAATTGGCCTGTTGCTGGCCGCTCCTCTGATGGCGCTCATCGCCATTCTCATTCGGCTCGATTCAGCCGGCCCGGCGATCTACTGCGCTGAGCGCAGCGGAGTTAAAGGCTGTCGTTTCCGCTGCTACAAGTTCCGTTCCATGGTAACGAACGCCGAACATCTCAAAGAAGAATTGCGCGACCGCAACCAGCGCGAAGGCCCGATTTTCAAAATCAGCGACGACCCGAGAATCACGCGTATCGGCCGCATTCTGCGCCGCTACAGTCTCGACGAACTCCCGCAACTTTGGAACGTGCTGCGCGGAGAGATGAGCCTGGTCGGGCCAAGGCCCCATCCTGTCGACGAGGTCAACCATTATGAGCTTCACCACTATCGCCGGCTTGATGTGAAGCCGGGCATCACCGGCCTTTGGCAAATTACCGCGCGCGATTGCCCATCGTTCGAGCTCAACATGCACCTCGATCTCACCTACATCGAGAACTGGAGCCTGCGCCTCGACCTGCGCATACTCGCGAGCACCGTTCGTGTGCTCTTCGCACCCGAGGGAGCCTGAATCTCGCCATGAGCACTCACGCCATCGCCACCCAGGCCAGCGGCGGTCAAACAATGCCCGGCGGTACCGTGAGCTGGGACGACGGCAATAATCTGCTTTGGCGCGTCGCTGGCCTGGTGCTTCGCCCGCTGCACCTGGGACTCGCTTTTCCCTCGATCCTCTACGTGGCCGCGATGACGGTTTTCCTGTTTCGGCCGCCAGACCTGTTTTCGTATTACGCAGACCGCATCGCCTTCGCCGTTCTGGTCTTTTTTGTCGCGCTACGCGCAATGGCGTTGCGCGACAAGCTCCCATTCAGTGCCGGACTTACTTTGCCAATGATCGCTCTGGCCGGCCTGGCCGCATTCCGCGCGCTTCGTGAGCCTTTCGATCCGCAAATCTGGAGCATCATCGCGAGCAAATATATTGTGCCCTTTGCCCTCTTTCATATTGCCGTGCTTGTGTTTCGCGGAACATCGCAGAGAAAACATTTCGAAATATTCGTCATCCTCTCGCTCACCTACCTTATCTTCATCGCCATTGCCTTTCTTGCCGAAGCGCGCTGGCTGATTTATCCGCGTTTTATTCTCGATGAAAGCCTCGGTTTCCATCCCGATCGCGCGCGCGGACCGTTCCTGCAAGCCGTTGCCAACGGCGTCTCGCTAAACATCCTCGGGATTCTTGTTTTTGCGTTCGCGCAGAAACGCAAACTGGTGGCCGGTTTGCTCTGGCTCGCGCTGCCGCTCGCCGTGCTCGCCACTATGACGCGTGCGGTTTGGATCGCATTTTCCTTGTCCACCGTCGTTCTTGGTTTTCGGCTGGTTCAGGGATGTCTGCTGGCGCTCTGCACTCTGTTGGCAATTGCCGGATTGCTCGCGGGCTTTGCCATTGGCATGAGCAACCATTCGCTCAAGAGCACGCTTTGGGACCGCACCGGTGAGCGCGGTCCGGTTGATGCGCGTCTCGCCGTCTATGAAGCTGGCTGGGCGATGTTCAAGGAAAAACCCTTCACCGGCTGGTCGGCAGGCGGCATGTATTCCGAGCTTGCCCGCCGCATGGAGGGTTACCACCTCCGCACCTTCTACGTGCATAACACTTACCTCGCCCTGCTGGTGGAGTTTGGCGTGCCTGGCCTTGCCCTTTACTGCATTCTTTTCTTCAATCTTTTCCGGCTCTCCTGGCACGCTCCACCGGGCGAGCGCGGACCAGTCGCCGCCCTGCGGAAGGTTTGGCCCGTCTTGCTCAGTGTTTATCTATTCAACGCCTTCTTCGTGGATATGGCGTACCAGTTTGTCATTGGACTGCTGTTCACCGTCGCCGGGATGCTCTATGCGTCAAACGATGCAGCCGCCCACGCTCGAGACGTTCACGCACCGAACGTTCACGCACAAAGTGTCTAAGGAATCCGTCGCATGACCACCGTCGCCTATATCGCTAACGAGTTCCCGTCGCCACTCGAGCCTTATGTGATGGATGAAATCGCCGAACTGCGCCGCTCGAACGTGCAGGTAATTTGTTGCAGCGGCAAGCGGGTCTCACCGAACGACCTCAGCCTAGCCGAACGCGCTTTCTGGAAAGAAACCCACTACTTTCAGCCGCTTTCAGATGACCAACTGAGGGGCGCGGCTCGCCGGCTCGCTCGTGATCGTCGGGCATTATGGCAGCTGCTGCGGCCGATCGCGTCCGACGGCGGAGCTTCCATCAGCCGCCACATTCGCACTCTCGGCCACACGGTTATGGGCGCCACGCTGGCTGAGCAACTGGCTCCGCTTGAAGTCGAGCACATCCACGCCCATCACGGCTACTTCGCCTCATGGATGGCTTTAACCGCCGCCCGTCTGCTCGGAATCGGTTTCAGCTTGACCCTGCATGGCTCCGACTTGCTGCAACGCGCAGATTTGCTCTCGGCTAAGCTGCGCGCTTGCGAGTTCTGCGTTACCGTCTCCGATTACAACCGCAGATACATCTTGCGTAACTATCCTGAAATTCCCGCAGAAAAAATTGTCGTGCAAAGGCTGGGAGTTGATGGCGCGCATTCGCGGCCCACGGCCGTCCCGGTCGTCGAGGCCGACCACCGCCGTTTCTGTCTGCTTGCCGTTGGACGCCTGCATCGCGTCAAGGATTACCGCTTTCTCATCCAGGCCTGCGCCGAACTTCGAAGCCGTGGTCTTGATTTGCTCTGCTGGATCGTCGGGGAAGGTCCTGAACGCCGGGCTCTCGAGCACCAGATCGCGGCATTAGGTCTCGAAAAACGTGTCACCGTGCAGGGTCTTGACTGGCAACGCGCCAAATGGGGATGGATGGCGTCGCGCATATTGCACTGGGGAGAAGCGGCTGCTGTTCGCGCGCCCAATGCCACCATGGTCGTCTCACGCACCTTGCAGAAGCACTTTCGCCAGCAGCATAAGCGGGATACCGTCTACGTGCCGAACGGAGCCACTCCGGTTCTGCGGCGCCCGGGTCGGCAATTGCTCGAATGGGATCTTGTCCCCGATAACTACATACTGTTCTTAGGCAGGTTTTCCCCGGAGAAGAACTGCCATCTTCTGATCGATGCTTTCAAAAATCAGGCATTCGAAAAGCTGGCCTTCGAGAATCAGGCCTTCGAAAATCGAGCCATCGAAAAGCTCGACACCAGCATGAAGCTGGTGCTCGCCGGCGGTTCCAATGGTGCTTCGAGCCATTCCGACGCTTACGCCGAGAGCCTGCGCCGTCACGCTTCCGACCGGATTCGATTTCTACCCTGGGTAAGTGGAAGCGATCTCGAAGAACTTCTCGCCAATGCCGCGCTCTTTGTGCTTCCATCCGAACTTGAAGGCCTGTCTTTGGCTTTGCTCGATGCCATGGCGGCAGGAGTCTGCGTGCTGACCAGCGATATTCCCGAAAATAAAGAGGTAGTTGAGAACGCCGGCTACACTTTTTGCAGCGGCGATCAGGCCGATCTTGAGCGCATGTTGCACGTCCTCATCCACAATCCCGAGCTTCGCCGCCAGTCCGCGGCACGCGCACGCAGGCGCATCGATGGTCAGTATCTGTGGCCGGCAATCGCCCGCTCCATCGAAGCAACGTATTACGACGTGTTGGGCTGGAGCCGAAACGAGGAACGGGCCGAGAAAGAAATCCCTGTTGGTGTTTCTGCCATCGCGACGGCGCCGCTGCGTCAAATCCCATCCGCCTGACGGGCACACTGAGCTGCGAATACCCGGCCTTGGCCGTCAAGACGCGATTTCGCGCCCGGCACTCATTGCGATTAGAATCGGAGCGCGGCATATTTGTGCGCCGCTCCATATCTGGCATGGAAGATCTCATCTTCGTTACCGGCGGCGCAGGTTTCATCGGCTCGAATTTCATTTTGCAATGGTTCGCCGCAGAAAAGTTTGCGGCAAAAGAGATTGGCGCAAAGGACGCTCGCACGCGCATCCTGAATTTCGACAAGCTGACCTACGCCGGCAATCTTAGCAATCTGCGCTCCGTCGAAGCCCATCCGCGCTATCGTTTCGAGCGTGGCGACATTGTCGACCGGGATTGTGTTCGCGAGTTGCTGCGGCGCGAGCGGCCGCGAGCCATCGTTCACTTCGCCGCTGAAAGCCACGTCGACCGCTCCATCCACGGGCCCGATGATTTCATCCGCACCAACGTCAACGGCACTTTCAGCCTGCTCGAGGAAGCGCGAGCCTATTGGTCGGAGCTTTCCGAGAACGACCGCGAATCGTTTCGTTTCCTACATGTCTCGACCGACGAAGTCTATGGATCGCTCGGCCCGGCCAGTCCCGCCTTCACCGAGACCACTCCCTATTCGCCCAACAGCCCATACTCGGCTTCGAAGGCAGCGTCCGATCATCTGGTTCGCGCCTATCGCCATACTTACGGTCTTCCCGTGCTGACGACAAACTGCTCCAATAACTATGGCCCATACCAGTTTCCCGAAAAATTAATTCCACTCATGATTCTGAACGCTTGCGCAGGCAAGCCTCTGCCCGTGTATGGCGATGGCGAAAACGTTCGCGACTGGCTCTATGTTGAAGATCACTGCCACGCGATCCGCACTGTGCTTGCCGATGGCCGCCCCGGTGAGACCTACAACATTGGCGGGCGCAGCGAAAAGAAGAATCTCGAAATTGTTGGCGCCATTTGTGCTTTGCTCGACGAACTGCGGCCCGGCGATCCCGTCGTTCCGCATAGCAAGTTGATCACTTTCGTCAAGGATCGTCCCGGCCACGACCGACGTTACGCAATGGATGCGAGCAAGATCGAGCGCGAACTGGACTGGCACCCGAAGGAAACATTTGAAAGCGGCATCCGCAAGACTGTCCGCTGGTATCTTGAACACGAAGACTGGGTGCGCGAGGTGGCCAGCGGCAGCTATCGTCAATGGATGGCGAAGCACTATGCCACTGAGCGCGGGCGCTGAGAACTGAAGTTCAGAAGTGAAGCTGAGAGCGGAAACCGAAACTCGATATGAGTAAGAGCAAACCCGCGCCGCCACATTACAAAGGCATCATCCTCGCCGGAGGTTCGGGCACGCGCCTCTATCCCGTAACTCACGGTCTTGCCAAGAGCCTGCTGCCTGTCTACGACAAGCCGATGGTTTATTACCCGCTCTCGACGCTGATGCTGGCTGGCATTCGCGAGATTCTCGTCATCTCCACGCCCGACGACGTGCCGCGCTTTCAGCACTTGCTCGGCGATGGCTCACGCTACGGCGTGAAGTTGCAATACGCCGCGCAACCCAAGCCCGAAGGCATTGCCCAGGCATTTTTGATCGGCAGAACCTTTATTGGCTTGAGCGGCTGCGCCCTTGTGCTCGGCGACAATATTTTCTACGGTCACGACCTCGTCAAAGAATTGCGTGCAGCGACGCACCAGTCGAAAGGCGCTCGCGTTTTTGCTTATCCCGTTAACGATCCTGAGCGCTATGGCGTGGTCGAGTTCGATCCGCATGGAAAGTCGCCCAAAGCGCTCAGCATTGAAGAAAAGCCGAAGCAGCCGAAATCGCGTTACGCGGTCACCGGCCTTTATTTCTACGACCGGCAGGTGGTCGAAATTGCCGCCAGTCTCAAGCCTTCCCAACGCGGAGAACTTGAAATCACTGACGTAAACCGCGCCTATCTCGAACGCGGTCAACTGAACGTCTGCGTTATGGGACGCGGCACGGCGTGGCTCGATACAGGCACGCACGAAGCCCTGATGGAAGCGTCGTTATTCATTCAAACGCTGCAGAAACGGCAGGGCCTCATGGTCGCATGTCCAGAGGAAATCGCCTATCGTTCCGGCTACATTACCGCCGCGCAACTGGAAGCGCTGGCGCTGCCGATGCGCAACAACAGTTACGGCTCTTACCTGCTGCAATTGCTGCGGGAACGCGTCTTCTAGGAAATTCTGACGAACCCTTTGGTTCCTCTGTGCGACCCGTGTACTCTGTGGTTAGAGCTTTTCGCAGGTCAAAGTTTTCTTTAGCCTGGAGCTAAGTCGGAATCAATTCGCCAAATAATGCGGGCATGAACAAAACCCTTACCAGCCTCGCCGGAATTCTGCTTCTCGAACCGCGTGTCTTCGGCGACGATCGCGGATTTTTTCTGGAGAGTTACAACCAGCGCGCCTTTGCCGAAAGTGGCATTACCGAACCCTTTGTCCAGGACAATCATTCTTATTCCCGGAAAAATGTCATCCGCGGCTTGCACTACCAGATTCGGCAACCACAAGGAAAGCTGATCCGCGTCGTCATCGGCGAGATTCTCGATGTCGCGCTCGATCTGCGGCGCAGTTCGGCGACCTTCGGAAAATGGGAATCGTTTCGGCTTTCCGGCGAAAACAAGCGGATGTTATGGATTCCGCGCGGATTTGCGCACGGCTTCCAAGTCTTATCGGAAAGTGCGCACGTACTGTACAAGACCACCGATTTTTATGCGCCCGAGCACGAACGTACCGTCGCGTGGAATGATCCGGAGTTGAATATTGCCTGGCAACTCGAGGGCGAACCCGCCACTTCTGCGATTGCCTCGGCGATCGTCTCAACCAAAGACCAGCGTGGCGTGCCTTTCGCGCAGGCTGAAACATTCGAATAGAAGTCCTGTTCGCGGCCCGCAGCGTTCAATTCAGCCGGAACTCGATCGCAATCGTGGTTTCAACCTCAACCGGCTTGCCGTTCGAAAGATACGGCTCATATTTCCACGCTTTCACTGCCTTGGTTGCCGACTCCACCAGAAGATCACGCCCAAATACGGGACGCAACTGCTTCACGCCGCCATCGGGCGCAACGACCGCATCCAGCATCACCCATCCGTCGATACCGGCAGTTCGCGCCGCCTCCGGATACACCGGTTCAACCTTCGTTACAATTCGTTTCTCCATGGTTTCTGGAGAAACCCGCAACCTCGACTGCGCGGCCTGCGCGTGCACCTCCAATTCGCTCCATGATCGTTGCCACTGCCACCATCCGAGCGCCGCCAGCGCCAGCCCGCAGGCTGCAACCCAGCACAACTCGCGCCGCCCGATGCGGATTCTGCGCTTTGCAGGACCAATTATGGGGTAACCAACAATGGGGCGGCCGACTATCACCGGCGCCGCAGCCTCTTTCTGTGCCTCACTCTTCGCAACCGCGCCGTCGTATGGTTTGGAATCAAATTTGAGATTTGCGGGTTCCGGTGAACTGCGATAGATCCAGTATCGAATCATCTCCCGGTGTTCGAGCGACAGGCCCGAAAATTCAAGCCCGCAACGAAGCCGCGACTGATTGCGAACCACCGCACGCGCCCGCAACGGCACACCAACATTCGGCAGCCGCAGCTCGACTGCCACTTGTTGCCCCACGGACATTTCTCCCGCGACCACCGCGCCTACACCTCTTTCGCTGATGTCGGTGCACCGCCCGGGTATATTTTCGGGAACACCCGACCGCAGTGCAATCAGGTCCAACGATACATTGATGGGATGGCGCAGATAGGCCCGTGGCGGCGCTTCTAACGCCAACTTTGGAGCTGCACTCATCAGACTGCCTCCGCAGGATCAAAATTAACTCATGCGGCTGGAAGCAACCGGTTGAAAAAACCGGTGGAAACGAGCAACGAATGCGCGCTGGTGAAAATCGTCCTAGGGAGTATACCGGAATCCTAAACGAAAAATGCTGAAATTGATTTTCTTAGATATAGTGCGCTGCAAAAAAAATCCCAATTTGGAATGCCGACGTCACGCCACACGACAGTCATGCGCTGCGTCGCACTTGCCCTAACTCAAATCCCGCCAATTCGCGCCCACTCCAATCTCGACCACCAAGGGCACCTCCAACTTATGCGCGCCTTCCATGTGCTCCCTCACCAGCGGCTTCATAACGTCCACTTCATTCTCGGGCACTTCAAACACAAGTTCGTCGTGCACCTGCAACGTCATTCGCGACCTCAGCCCGCGCTTCCGAATTTCCTCATCGATCTTGATCATCGCGAGCTTGATCAGATCCGCCGCCGTCCCTTGCAGCGGAGTATTCACCGCCGTCCGCTCCGCAAACCCGCGCTGGGTGGGGTTTTTGCTGTTGATGTCGGGAATCGGCCGGATGCGCCCGAAGAGCGTTTTCACTCGTTGCTCGCGGCGGGTTTCGGCGAGCGTGGAATCGATGAACGCCCGCACGCCCGCATATTTCTCAAAATACGCGTCGATGAACGCCCGCGCCTCGTTCTGCTCAATGCCCAGGTTCTGCGACAACCCAAACGCCGACAACCCGTAGACAATGCCGAAGTTCACCACCTTCGCCTGCCGCCGGTGGTCAGGAGTAACCATCAGCGGCGGCACGCCAAACACCTGCGACGCGGTCAGAGTGTGAATGTCATCTCCACGCCGAAAAGCCTCGACCAGCAATTTGTCTTTCGAGTAATGCGCCAGCAGGCGCAGCTCAATTTGCGAATAATCCGCCGCCAGCAGCACATGCCCCGGCTCGGCAATAAACGCGGCGCGAATCTCACGCCCAAGTTCGGTGCGAATCGGAATATTCTGCAGGTTCGGGTTCGCCGACGACAACCTTCCCGTGGCCGTCCCCGTTTGTCCAAAAGTCGTATGCACGCGCCCGCTCTGACTGCGAATCAGTGAAGGTAATGCGTCGACATAAGTTGACTTCAATTTGGTAAGTTGCCGGTACTCTAGCACCATGCGCGGAACTTCGTGTTCCTCCGCCAATCCTTCCAGCACATCGACCGCCGTCGAAATCTTTTTCCCTTTTCCATATTTCACGGGAATCGGCAGAGCCAGCTTGTTGAACAACACATCGCCCAGTTGCTTCGGCGAATTGATATTGAATTCGACGCCGCAGCACTCGTAAATCTCGCGCGCCTTGGCCGCAGCCTCGCGCTCCAGCTTCAACGACATCTCACCCAGCGCCGCCAGATCGACCTTCACTCCGGCATCTTCCATGCGCGCCAGCACCGGCACCAGCGGCGCATCAATTTCTTCATACACTGGGATCAATCCCTGATCCTCAACGTCTTTTCGCAACACAGCTGCCAACCTTCCCGTAATATCCGCCGCTTCTGCCAAGTTGCCGCTCAGCCTCAAGTTGAATCTGCGCAGCGCAACCTCCGGCAGCGAATGCGACGAGTAAGTGGGATCGAGCAGGTAGGAATAGAGCATTGGATCATGCTGCACGCCTGCCAACGCGATCCCATGTTCGCCACAATCATGTCCGCCAAAATCACGTTTGCCAAAATAGTGCAGTGCGGATTTGAGGTCGTGGATCGTCTTCGGCACAGACTGATCTTCGAGCACACTTTTCATGCGGTCGGCGAGCGCCGCGTCTTCGAGCATGACCATCGCGCCAGCACCAGGCGCGTTGGAAATGGCGATACGATCTGCATGCGCGACACCTTGATCTTTGCCACTTTGACCCTCGGACTCCGCGGGTTGCAAATTCAAGAGCTCTGTCTGCGCCGCTTCAGGCTCCTCGACTTCTTCTTCCGCGGAGCTCTCGGCGGAAACCCGAACCGCGAGTTCACCTGGAATCGCCAGTGCCAAGGCAGCGTTCCCGCTCACGCCGCCCAAATACTCATCGAATTCAGCCTTCGACTTGATCTCCCGATAATCGCCCTCTTTCACCTCCACCACCGGCAGCAGTTCTTTCAGCAAAGAAGTAAATTCCAGTTCGAAAAACAGCGCGCGCAGCGATTCGACATCCGGTTCGCCCGCCTTCATCGCTTCGACATCGAGCGTTACCGCCACTCCGGTATCGATCGTCACGAGTTGTTTGCTGTAGAGAATATTTTCGCGATTGTTCTGCAACGACTCACGATAGGTTTTCTTTTCGACTTCCGCCGCGCGTTCCAGCGCCTGCTCCACGCTGCCGAAGCGCCGAATCAACTCCACCGAGCCTTTGTCGCCGATGCCCGGCGCTCCCGGAATGTTGTCCACCGAATCGCCGCGCAGCGCCATCACATCCAC
This sequence comes from Terriglobales bacterium, assembly GCA_030038475.1. GTDB lineage: Bacteria > Acidobacteriota > Terriglobia > Terriglobales > Acidobacteriaceae > Acidiflorens. Next base: position 29,109 of record JASHOU010000162.1, read on the forward strand.
CACCTTCGACGGAGGTACGCCGAGAATCTCCTCCACCTTCGCCGCGTCGCAAATCAAATTGTCCTTTGGTGGATTGAGCACACAAATGTGATCGCCGACCAGTTGCAGCATGTCTTTGTCGTTCGACACTATGAATACCGGATACGATTCCGCCGCCGCTTTCCTCGCCAGCGTTCCGATCACATCGTCGGCTTCGTAACCTTCCAGTTGCAGAATTGGAATGCGATACGCCTCCAGCGCCCGTCGAATGTAAGGAATCTGCTGCGCCAGATCGGGCGGCATCTCGGCGCGGTTCGCCTTGTAGCCGCCATACTCCGCTTCTTTGAAGGTTTGCGTTTTGATGTCGAACTTTCGGATCGTGGTAATCGCTTCCGCCTGCTGGTTGCGGATGGTCGGAGCGCCTACATCGAATACTGCCGCCAGATATTCGGGCGAAAAATCTTCGCGCAGCTTGCGCAGCATGTTGACGAAAACGTACGTCGCCGCCGTCGGAACACCGGTTTTGGTCGACATCGGCCGCTGCCGTGCCATCGCGTGATAAGCGCGAAAAATAAACGACATCGTATCGATCAGGAAAATTCGGCCATTACTATGGGGGCGGGCAGAAGCCGGCCGCGGCGCGGGCGCGGCCTTCACCTGCGTGGCGGATTTTTTTCTGGGAGACAACCAGTCAGTTTAGCAGCTAGCAAATCTTCATTGCCGTGAACGCAGAGGAATCGTGGCCAATCGCGTATCATAAAGAGTTTTCAAAAGTTTTCGGAGCGCAAGCCTTTTTTGCTGAACGCTGAGTTCTTCATGCTGCCCTTCAGACTCGTCTACAGCGACGACTATTATCTTCCCATTGGCTCCCACGTCTTTCCCGCCGAAAAATACAAGTGCGTTCACGACCGCCTGCTCGCTTTCAGCGTGGCTGCGCCGCCCGATTTTGTCGCGCCGCGTCCGGCCACCGACCAGGACATACTGCTCGTACACACTCCGCAGTACGTACACAAATTAAAGACCGGCACGCTCTCGGCGCTCGAACAACTGGAACTCGAAATCCCGTACTCGCCGGAGCTGGTTCGCGCCTTCTGGCTCGCCGCTGGCGGGTCGATTCTTGCCGCCGATTACGCGCTCGAGGATGGCATTGCTATCAGCATTGGCGGAGGCTTCCACCACGCTTTCCCCGGCCATGGCGAAGGCTTCTGCATGATCCACGATGTAGCTGTCGCAATTCGCTGTATGCAACGCAACGGCAAGATTCGCACCGCCATGACCGTCGATTGCGACGTCCATCAGGGCAACGGCACAGCCACAATTTTTGCCGGTCCGCGCGTGCCCGGCGAATCGTCATCCGCAACGGTGGCGTCGGTTCTGAAGTCCGCGCGCACCATCCCGCCTGGCACGCGCCCGCCGAGCGGCGTTGCCACCGACGTCTTCACCCTCTCTCTCCATCAGCTCAACAACTATCCGGCGTTCAAGCCGCCATCGTCGCTCGACTTGAATTTGCCCGACGGCATGGGCGACGACGAATATCTTGCGTGCCTGGGCGACGCGCTCAGTTTGGGGCTGGAGAAATTCAAACCGGATCTTATCTGCTATATCGCTGGAGCCGACCCGTATCGCGAAGATCAGCTCGGAGGACTGTCGCTGACGATCGAAGGTTTGAAGAAACGTGATGTTCTCGTTTACCAGGTCGCCAAAGCCGAGGGCATTCCGGTAATGGTCACTTTCGCCGGTGGCTATGCGGTTAGGCTCGAAGATACAATCACAATTCACTGCAACACGGTGATCGCCGCCAGGGAAGTATTTGCCGCAAATCCCTGACCGAACGCCGCAAAACGCAAACGATATACTCGACGCTATGGACGTCATCCCTTCGCAACTTCCTCACCGCGAGTTCTACAACATTCTCATCAGCGCGGTGGTACCGCGCCCCATCGCGTGGGTCTCAACCGTCAACGCTTCCGGGCAAACCAATCTAGCGCCCTTTTCGTTTTTCAATGCTGTCTGCGGCAAGCCTCCGCTGCTGGCGTTTGCGCCGGGGATGCGCGCGCCGAAAAAATCTGAGGCGGCGGCCGACGAGGCGGCAGGGCATCCAGGAGTGCATACCAAAGACACGCTGCGCAATATTCGTGACACCAAAGAATTCGTGATCAACGTGGTCACCTATGAACTGGCCGAGGCCATGAACCTTACGAGCGGTGAGTATGACGAGGCGATCGACGAATTCGAAGTGGCGCAGGTCGCTTCGGCGCCTTCGCAAGTCGTGCGTCCGCCTCGCGTGGCTGACTCTCCCGTCAATTTTGAATGCAAGCTGTATCAGATTCTCGATTTCAATCCCGCAGCCGAAGGTGGCAGTTTGGTGATTGGCGAGATTGTCTCGGTTCACATAGACGAGCGGCTCTTAAAGGAAGGCCGCATTGATCGCAATTCGCTCGATCTGATCGGGCGCATGGGAGGCATGCAATACTCGCGCACCAGAGAGCGCTTCGAAATGGTGCGGCCGAAGGTGGAGTAGAGCGGTGAGCTAGATCAGCACTCTGCGGTGATGCACATAACTGCATGACGTCTTTTGCTTCGCGAAGTATGACAACGAGATTCCGCGAAGAACAAACGACTAACGACAATCGACCAACGACCTCGACTCCGCCGCGACTGCTAAAATAGCCTCTTACGCCATGTTCGAAAATCTCCAGGAAAAACTTCAGCGCGCCTTCAAATCCCTTCGCGGACAGGCTGTCCTCACCGAAGAAAACATTGCCGAGGCGCTGAAAGAAATTCGTCTCGCGCTGCTTGAGGCCGACGTCAATTTCAAAGTTGTCAAGGAACTGATCGACCGCATTCACTCCAAGGCCGTTGGGCAGGAAGTCATGACCGCGCTCTCACCGGGTGAGCAGGTCATCAAAATCGTCCGCGACGAACTGATAACGACGCTTGGCAAAGATACCGCCAAGCTGAAATTTGCTTCGCAACCGCCGACCGTCGTCCTTATGGCTGGCCTTCAGGGTTCGGGCAAAACTACCACGTCGGGCAAGCTCGCCAATTGGCTGAAGAATGGCGGCCATCGTCCTTTGCTGGTTTCGGTCGACGTCTATCGGCCGGCCGCGCGCGAACAGCTCAAAGTTGTTGCCGCCGCGATTAAAGCGAATATTTACGAAGGTGAAGTCGCCGAGGCAAACACGGCGACGGTCGAACGGCTCGCCAGAGAAGCGCGCCGCGAGGCGATCAACTCAGGCTGCGACGTACTCATCGTAGACACCGCCGGCCGTCTCCACATCGACGACCAACTCATGGATGAGATGCAGTCGCTCAAGCGGCTGCTGAATCCACAGGAAATTTTGTTTGTCGCCGATTCGATGACCGGCCAAGATGCGGTCAACTCGGCCGACGAATTTCATAAGAAGCTCACCCTCACCGGCGTCGTGCTCACTAAGATGGATGGCGACGCGCGCGGCGGCGCAGCGCTGTCCATCCGCCAGGTAACCGGGCAGCCGATCAAGTTCATCGGCATCGGCGAAAAATACGACGCGTTGGAGCCCTTCCATCCCGACCGCATTGTCTCGCGCATTCTCGGCATGGGTGACATCCTTTCGCTCATCGAAAAGGCCGAGTCGCAGATCGATAAGAAGAAAGCGCAGGAACTGGCCA
>JASHOU010000163.1 GCA_030038475.1 Terriglobales bacterium
TTCTGGAATTCGATTCTTTCCACTCGAGCAGGCGTTGCACCCGCAGTTTTATGAGTTCAGTGCAGTCCACCAGCCCTGTAGTGAAGGCGGGGAGTTCGGGCGATGGAGCGAGTTCCGCCAGTTTGAGCAGAGCGGAAGCCAATTCAACCGCTTCGCCGCTGTTTGAGACCGCGGCTTCGTCGGCGGCAAATTCGGCCGCATCCTGCCATGAGCGATCCAGACTCCCCATGCCCGGAAACGATGTAGCGGAAAAGAGCAGCTTTTTGAGATTGTCGCGTGCGTGCATATGCCCGAGTTCGTGCTGCACCGCAACCCGCAGTTCCTCGGTGCTCAGCAGCGCGACGGCCGATTCGGAAGCGAGAATTTTCGGCGTGGAAACACCGTACAACAGCAGGGGCGGGCCTTGTTTCGCTTGCAGTGTGGAATTGCCCGAGCCCGCGTCAAGCGAATGCGCTCCTCGGAGCCAGTCGGCAAGCACGCGCGAAGCGCGGGCTTGCGCGGCGAATACACGCAACACACCCGCGGCAATCAGCAAGAGCGTGCAAACGCTGAATAAAATGGTCCCCGAATCTTCGTCGATCTTTCCACCCTCCAGCAGCGCAAACGCCGGTACCGCGAAGGCCAGCGTGAGGAATGCCGAACCCGCGAGAGGAAGAATTCTTATCGCAAACAGCACGCGGACGCGCGCGATAGCGGAATTTTGGAAGAACAAACCGGCGCATCGCCATAGGCCTGCCACGAGCAGCGAGAGCAGACAATAGATCACGCCGAAGAAACCGAGCGCAACCATGAACGCCCGGAGAAAAAACATCATGGCTGTTTTCCTTTCCGCTTTTTTAGTTCCGATCGCTTCTGTTCCACCAGCAATCGCAACTCATCGAGGAGCGTGTCATGGGTGCTTACGGCTTCCACGAAATACGATAGAGGCAATGAAGATGGCACAGTTGACTCAATCCACCGGCGCATACCCGTAACCGCTACCAGCCGCGAGACCTCTTCGGGGGCACAGACAGCGGAGTAACGGAAAGCTCGGCCCTCTTCGGCACGCTGCAACAGACCTTTCTTGAAAAGACGATCAAGGGTGGTCATCACCGTGGTATAGGCGAGCCGAACGTTGGCGCCATCCAGCAGCTCGCGCACCGTCACACTCTTGCGTGACCACACCTCTTTAAGAATCCTCCGCTCCAGAGGACCCAATCGAACTTTCGCCGGCATGGGCTCGGAATCGGAGAGCGTTTTCATACCGAAAGAGAGTGTCGAGTCAAATGTAGACGGCAAGAACGCCTCCTAATGATAGCAGCAAACCACAAAGGCTGCGGCATTCAAAAATTGAAAGGTTCTCCGGCCGCCCTTGTTCGAAACGGGCAGCCGGGATATTCCTCAAAAGCCGGTCCTCGAACTACTCCGAACCGGTACGGTTGACTTCTTTGCTCTCCGGCTTAGGAGTTCCGCCCCGCATAACCGCGCCTGAGCGGGTAGTTGGGTAGGGCTTGTCGCCCATCAACCCCTGCCAGAGGATGCGGTTGAATTTCTCCGTCGGGATTCGGTCTTCCTGGCTGAAATCCATCCCCTTCGTCTGCTCCGCCCACCACGCAGCATCATGCGTGGGCTGTGGCAGTGCATCCCGGTTCTGAACATACTTGTTCAGAATCGGTAGTTGCGTGGTGTAGAGGATTTGCGCTGGAACCGCCGAATACGTCCACGACGCCTGGCTGGTGTTGAAAGCGTCGGTCATCGGGGGCACGCCAGCATCGTGCAGGTTCAGTTGCCCCACGCCCAGAATTTCTTCGATCGTCCGCACCATGCTGACCGTGGTATAGAAAGTCGAATCCACCACACCCTGCGCCACATAGGGACCGACAACGAATGCAGTGCTGCGGTCGCCGCTCACGTGGTCGGCGCCATCCTGAGGATCGTCTTCGATCACAAAGATGAGCGTGTTACCGGCGTAGGGGCTGTGAGCGATCTTATCCACAGTCAGTCCTACCGCGTAGTCGTTGTCGGCAATTTGAATTTCCGGCGTGTTCACGCCGAAAGTCGCGGTGCCGAAATCGCCGAAGTGATCGTGATCGTAGCGCAGCAAAACCAGATTCGGGAATGTATTGGTCTTCACCTGTAGATCAAACTCGCGCTCCCACTCTTTGTAACGGAAGAAATCCGGATAGCTCTGGTCGAAAGGCCAGAAGCAGGGATCGGTGAGCTTGAGCAGTTCCTTCTTCGCCGACCATTCCACCTGGATCGGAGGCTTCGTCGCGCAAGGATAGGCGAGGGTCGGACTGAGCAAGCCCAGGTCCTCGCGTACTTCCAAAGCGCCAATATCGGTGTAGAACCCGTAGTCGCGAACTTTGAGATGAGCCTTGAGCGCCGCATCCCAAATATAGCCCGCGCCTTCTTCGCCATTCGGACCGTCGGCTTCGACTTCGTTGGCGTTTCCGGGCAATAGGTTCGGATCGGGCGGATAAATCGGTTGTTCTACCTGGCGAGCCGCGACGCCCGTGATCGCAACGTCAACGTTGCGGGCCGTGCCTTCGCTGTCGTAATTGCATCCCCCTTTCCCGTAGTCGACAGTTACGCACTTCTCGTTGATGTCCAGAGCGCGCGCCGCCGTCGACCATTGCCAGCCGTCCATGCTCACCATCGAGCTGTCGTCAAAGTTGTCGAAGGTCACAAAGTTCGTCGCAATTGCATGGAAGTTGGGCGTATCGACGATCGGGAATTGGGTCAACGCCGGATCGGCATTGGCGCCATTGGTCAAATCGCCCAGTATCTGATCGAAGGTGCGATTCTCTTTCACGATGTAAATGATGTGTTGGATGTGTTGGTGCAGGAACGTCATGGTTGCGATGTCGGTCGGGCTCAACTGGAAGTTGAAGCCGTTGTTCTGCGCTACCTGTCCCGTCAGCTGCGAGAGCTGAACCGAGTTGGGCACCGGCAGCGTCAGGAAACCCGAGTACTCGTTCTGCCACGCATACTCGTTCGCGGCGCCATCTTGCACATAAAGACTGTCACACCCCGAGCCGTAACCGCCGCCAGGATTGTTATTGATATACCGGCAGTTCATCACATTCGGAGCTTCTGCGCTCTTGCTGTTCACGACGTAAAGAGTTGACCCATCCGGACTGATGCTGACCGAGTTGGGATAAAAGCCCGTCGGGATGAGCCCGAGAACCGTCGGTTTTTTGCCCGTGAGGCTGATGACGGCCACAGAGTTGGTGCCGCCGTTGGTGACGTATGCAGTGCTCTCGTCAGGCGAAAGCGTAACGCTATTGGGATTGCTGCCTTTGGGAACAAGGTTGCCATTGCCCAACACGCCGACCGGCGCGCTGGCATTGACATCGGCGACAACCGCGTTGCTCGCCGTATTAATGATGATTAACTCATCGGAGTTCGCCGCCACCACGAACAACTCAGTCTGCGCGGCATTGAGCGTCATCTTCTCCGGGTTTCCGGCTACTGGAATCCGGTTCGTGAGCGTCACAACCCCATTGGTCAGATTGAGCACGTCGATTTCACGATCGCGAACGCTCGAAACATAAACAGTCCCGTTGGCAGTGTTACCTGCAACCGCGATCCCGTACGGGAACTCCCCACCCGGAACGCCCGTTTGTGCAGGATTAATGATTCCGGGACGCAGATCATACTCTTGTTGAACCACACCCTGCGTCAGGTTCACCGAAGTGATGGAATCCGTTTCGTGGTTCGCCACAAACAGCGTATTGCCATCGGACGTAATGCCGAGGATCGCAGCCGTCGGGCCGACCTCGGTCTCTTGGCAAATCAGATCGCAGTAATGGCCGAGATTGATCGGCGTTCCAAATTCCGCCCACAATCCACTTTGCAGCGTGAAGGTGTGCACCTCGTCATTGCCGCCGCCGCCCACATAAAACGCGGAGCCGTTCGGCGCCCATACGATCCCGTCAAAAGTTTCGTCGAAGTTGTTCAGGAAGACCACCTGCGTTTCCACCGGCGTACTCGGCGTCGAGATGTCGTAAACAAACACAAACTCGCCCGAATCCGGCCCCGAATAGCTTCCATCTGAGGCCACCATCAGGTTGTAGCCGCTGGTCAGGATCAGCAAAGTATTGCCGTCCGGGCTAATAGTTGTGGTCTCGGCGCCATCCGGCGTATAGGTCGGGAAGTCCGGCAAAGAGGTTGTCAAAGGCAGAAACACAGATCCTGGGGCCGCATTCGGTGTAATGGTCGCACCCGTCGGCAGTTGTTGCGCAGACGCGTAGCAGGTCACGGCTAAGGCGAACATGACCGCGACGGCTCCACAAAGGAAATTCGTGATCTTCATACGGTGAATCCTCCCGGAAGTTTCGCTTGTGTTCCTGAAGTTGAATTCTTGAAGGCCGAGACGGTCGCACTACGCAAAACGTAGTACTACCCAAAGAATCGGAACGGGAACATCGAATAGATAAATCAGCAATGTTAAGGAGGGGTTATGGATTTATGAAAAGTTGCGCATATCTTTGTTACGTGTTTGTAAACACCGCTTCTGGAGCGGACCTTGGGATCGTGGCGACGGTCTCCGCCTCACCCGTTGCGTTGAATTCCCGCTTCCTGCTTCTGCGCCGTGTGCAACGCCCACGCCATTCGCGGAGTATTGTGGGCGATTCCAAAACGTCCCTGCGCGTCGAGCAGAATAATTCCGCCGTGCCCGTTGACGCGTTGCTTCAGATAATTCATAGCCTCTTTCGCCACCCACTCCGGCAAATTGCCCGATTCGACTCGATCTGCCGCCCACTTCGCCAGCACCAGCTTCATGATGGGTTCGCCCCATCCCGTCGTCGAAGCCGCCGCGCTCGAATTATCGGCGTAGCATCCGCAGCCGATCAGCGACGAATCGCCCAGCCGCCCCGGAGCCTTGTTGAGTGTGCCTCCCGTCGACGTTGCCGCCGCGATGTTGCCCCCGCGATCGAGCGCGACCGCGCCCACCGTATCGTGCGAGAGCATATCTTCGGTCGGCGCGAACAGGTCGTTGCCGTCTCCGCCCGCCGCCTGCGCCTGATATTCGCGCAGCCGCTTCACCTCGCGCGGAATAACGAGGTCTTCATTGCGGCACAAAGCGATGCCGTGCTCGGCGGCAAAACGCTCGGCGCCCTCGGCGACAAAATAAACGTGCGGGCTATCGCTCAATATTTTGCGCGCCGCGCGAACCGGATTGCGCAGCCGCTCCACGCAACCGACGCCCCCGCCGCGCAGAGTCGCGCCATCCATGATGAACGCGTCCAGTTGCACCTTGCCATCGCGATTCAAAAAGCTGCCCCGTCCCGCGTCGAATGTCTCGTCATCCTCCATCACGACGACGGCTTCCTCGACCGCATCGAGCGCCGATCCGCCGCGTTCCAGCACCCGCCATCCGGCAGCGACGGCACTCCGCACACCGCGCAGGTGCGCCTCCACCATGTCGTCTGGAATATCCCAGGCCCCGCCGTGCACCACCATCACAGGATTGCTTGGCAAGAATTCTCCCACGAACCGATCTCGCGAGGGGATAGGATAACAGTTTGAATCCAGCCTTGCGCGAGCGGAGCCGAGTGCTTGACCAACGTTACGCGTTACGAATCTCTTTCAAAGTCTTGCTCCAAGGCCACAGAAACCAAAGTGCGCTCCACCATGTTGCAATCGTTTGCCATCCTTCATCCTTGGGTTTCTGGAGTTGGGCCTTGAAGCATCTTGTTCCGCGATAGTGTTCAAGAACCCGATACTTACCGGATAAGAAACCGATAACGGCGTCAACGAACCTGTCAACCCGGTCGCGTTTTGTGCATGGAAACCACTCGCACCAAAAATGGCTCACTGCGAAGTGCAACTCATCGCAATTTTGCAAACAGAGCCACACCTCATGTGAAAGCCCGGGTTGAACTGGCATTGTGATGCTGATTTCCACCGGCTCGCCAGAGTTTTCAACCATCCTCAATGCTGGAAAGCGGCGAGCGATTTCGGCAAACGCCCCTCTTGCGATTGCGTCGGTATCTTGGGCATCACTAGAAATCACGTCCGTCACGCCGCGCGCGCCGGAGCATCGAGCGACTTCGTCCGTTGCCAGGTGTAGATAATCCGGTGAATTACCGTGACCGTCGAAAGCACCGCGATCACCCAGAGCACGGGCGCCATCACATTGAACAATGCGCCAATAATCAGCAGAACCAAACGCTCCGGGCGCTCCATGAAACCAACGCGGCAGGTTCCGATGAGCGATTCGGCGCGGGCGCGCGCGTAACTCACCATGATGGCGCTGATCATTGCCAGCGCGGCCAGCACTACATAGAAGAAGCGGTTGCCGCGGCCGTAAAACACGAGCAATCCCAAAAAGAGCGAAGCGTCGCTGTAGCGGTCGACGATCGAATCGAAAAACCCTCCGAAGCGGGTCACTTGGTTTGAGAGACGGGCCACGCGGCCATCCACTAGGTCGAAGAACCCCGAACCGATAATCACTAGGCCGGCATAAAAAAACATGCGGCGCTGGTTGTCGCCATTGGCATATCCGAACAAAAACGCGGCATAGCTATTGACGACCAGTCCCATCAGCGTGAGGAAATTCGGATCGATGCGGGAGAGCGCCAGCAGGCGCACGATCGCGTCGAGCAGACCGCCGCAGGCGCGGCCCACCGCGCTGGTCCAGGTCATAGATCTCTCCGTATAACGTTCCCCGCCGGCAAAATAACTTTCCAGCTCATTCCGATTTCTGTTTCGATTCCGCTTCGGCCAGATCGTGCATCGTCGCGAGCTTCAGGATCTCCATTTCGCGGCTGCCCCCGGGCGTCACCACCACGGCCGTATCGCCAACCTTTTTATTCAGCAGCGCCCGCCCAATCGGCGAGGTGGTCGAAATTTTGCCGGCAGGCACGTCAGCCTCCTCGCTCGTCACCAACTGGTATTCCATTTCTTCGTTCTTGGTCTCGTCGAAGACGGTAACGGTCGAGCCAAGGCCAACTTTATCCTTGGGAATATTGTTCATGTTGATCAGCGACAGGTCGGCGAGCCTTTTTCCGAGCTGGCGCACCCGCGCCTTTAGATACTCCTGGCGCTGCTTCGCCATGTGATACTCGGCGTTCTCGCTGAGGTCGCCCATGGCGACGGCCTTTTTGATCTCTTTGGGGATCTCAAAGGCCAACTCGTGTTCGAGCGTGTTCAGTTCGTCGCGTAGACGTTTCTTGATCTCTTCGGTCATTTCTTATGCTTCCGGCATTATAACTCCCGCCGACGGCCGACGGTGGGGGGCCGGATTCGTATCAGGGTATCGCTTCACCGATACCCTAAGTCCTTCAGAATCAGACGCCCCTTCAGGGGCGCTTCTTCGTTGCCTTCTTACCGCCAGTCGGCTAAACTGTGTTTAGCTTCTCCCAGCCTCCTCGACGAGGGTCCCTCCATGAGTGGTAACGGCGTTTTCCACATCGGCGATAAGGTCGTTTACCCCAACCATGGCGTCGGAACTGTAGAACAAATCGCCAGTCTGACCATAGGAACGCAAATCCAAAAATTTTATGTTCTTAGCATCGCGGCCAGCAACCTAAAGGTGCGGGTCCCATTCCACAACGTCGATAGTGTCGGAATGCGCCCGGTCGTGCGCAATGGCGAAGTCGAAAAGATCGTAGATTTTCTCTCTTCCGGCCAATGCATCAACGCCGCCGACTGGAAAGACCGCTTCAAAGAGAACTCGGAACGCATGCGCACCGGCTCGCTCACCGATGTGGCCGCCGTCCTCAAGAGCCTTCTGGTCCTCGCCCAGGAAAAGTCGCTTTCCTTCCGCGAAAAAAAGATGCTCGAACGAGCCCGCTATCTTTTGGTCAGCGAGATCGCCATCTCGCGCAACTGCGAGGAAAGTCTGATCGAACAGGCGCTTACCAAAGCGCTTACGAAGTGTAATCTGCGCTTCCCCGAAATTTCCGAACTCGCCTCCTAGCGCCGTTCCGGGAACCACTCAACACTACGCGATGATCGCGCCCGTCACCTCAATTTGAGTTAGCCGCCGTAGAACCGCTAAAGTAAGAGACCAGATTCCAGTTGTCCTCAACGCGCGCCATGCGCCTCCATCCACGATTGCAGAATTAAAACCGCCGCCATCCGGTCGACCGCTTGCCCCCGTTTCTTGATCGACAAATCGGTTTCCCGCAGCAGCCGGTTGGCCTCGGTTGAAGTCCAGCGTTCGTCCCACAGATGAACCGTCACCCCAAAGTGCTCGCGTAGATCGTCGGCAAACCGGCGCATCTTCTCCGATTGCGTTCCCTCCGCGCCGCTCAGGCGCAGCGGCAGCCCAACCACAATTTCCCGGATGTCGTATTTTTCCAGCACTCGCCCGAGTGCTTCGAGATCGCAGCGTTTATTCTGCCGTTGGATGGTCTCCAATCCCTGAGCGGTAATCCCGAGCGCATCCGATACGGCCACGCCAATCCGCTTCGCGCCCACATCCAGCGCAAGAATGCGTCGATGCTCGCGACCCGACCCTGAATCCATCAGCCAATTGTAGATCCAGGCGCTTCCGATCTAGGATCTCCCCGTGAACCTCTGTGTACCCTGTGGTTTCAGCTTTTTCTCATCGACCGCAGAGCTGCACACGCAAAATTGTCCCTACCCCAATTCCAAGGGTGCATTTCCGGCGGCGGTGAGGCAGAATTGTTGACCAGCATGGAGACCCTGGAAGCAACCCGCCCCCATCACTGGTCGTTGACCTTGCTCGGCATGGGATTGATCATCGTAATCGCCTACTACGGCGAGTCAGTCTTCGCGGTAGTCTTCTTTGCCATTCTCTTGAGCTTCATGCTCTCTCCGGTAGTGCAGGCCCTCGAGTACTTGCACCTTCCCCGGGCCTTGGCCGCGCTCGTCAGCGTGGTCGTGCTGCTCGCAATGCTGTATGGCATCACCGTTGCGTCCTACAACCAGGCGATCATTTTTGCCGATAACGTCCCCAAGTATTCGGAGAAAATCCGCTCCATCCTGCAGCCCTTTCAGCAGGAGGCGGAAAAACTGGAAAAGACCCGCGAAGTGGTTGGCACGCCCGAGGATACGAACGTCGTTCCCGTCCGCCAGGTGCAGACCTGGCCCGAGGTGCTTACCCATGGCGCAGGCACTTTGACCGACATTGTGCTGGCAGCATCGTTCGTTCCCTTTCTCGCGTATTTTCTCCTCACCTGGCACAGCCATGCCCGCTCGGCCACGGTGATGTTGTTTCCGTTGCATTACCGCCACACAGCCTTCGTGACGCTCGGTCTAATCGGCAAAATGCTCCAAAGCTTCATCGTCGGGAATCTGCTGATCGGCTTGCTGATCTCAGGCATCAGTGTGGCGATTTTCGGCCTGCTCCACGTTCCGTTCTTCTATTTCGTCGGATTTCTCAGCGGCTTTCTGAGTCTGGTTCCATACCTCGGCGTGGTGCTGGCCATGGGTCCGCCAATCCTCGTCGGCCTCGGGCAGCTTGATCCCGGCGGCCTGTTACTGGTGGTGCTGTGCGTGGTCGGACTGCATCTTCTCGCGCTGAATGTGCTCTATCCCAAGCTGCTCGGTAGCCGCCTCAGAATCAATCCTCTGGCCGTCACCCTGGCTCTGCTTTTCTGGGGAGCGCTTTGGGGCGCAGTCGGCCTCGTCCTCGCCATCCCCATCACCGGCGCAATCAAGATCGTCTTCGATCACGTCGAATCCATGAAGCCCTACGCCGACTGGCTGGGCGAGTAAGAAGCATCTCACCGCCGAAACCTCTAAGGACGCCGAAAACACCAAACGGCTGGCGAGAATGTGTCGTGACAAATAAAAAAAGACTTACCGTGTTACATTCTCCGAGCGATCACTGAACATTGCGGTCCTCGGTATCGCCGAATCGGTCCATGTGGCTGAAGTTGTCCTGCACCAAGACCCATCCCGTCTTTCCGTTGGCCGTTCTCACCTGAGCCCACCACTCTTTAATCCCGTGACGGACGAGCGTCACATTGTCGCCCAAAACCAAGGGGGACGTGAAACCCCCGTCCGTAAGAGTGACGACACTGCCATCCGTCTGACCCCAATCAAAATCCTTATGCCAAACACCATTGGCCCAGAGATCGGCATAACCCTCGCCCGACTCCATATACTGCAGGATTTCGTCGCCACTCCGCAGCGATAAATAGGATATGGCCCGTTTGACGAGGAATCTGTCCGGCTCGCGAGTAACGTACACACCAGTGAGACCTTGCACCCTTTCGCCCTTAGTTAGCCGTCCGAGCACCCGGCGGTGATCCTGCCAAGTGCTGTAGATGGTCGAACGCTTGGTGACCGTCCACTCGCGGAATATGCAGCCCTCAAATGGGCACGCATCATAGCTCACCACCGGAAGTTTGGGCTCGGGAACGCTGGCTTTTACACGCGGAATCGAATTCTGCTGGGCAGTTGCAAACAGCGCCAGCAATAGTAACGCCCCGAACCGTACTGCGATCATGTGTTAAGAATATCGCGCGCCTGCGGATGGCGAATATTACCCAGGTTACCCGGTCCCGATCCCGGTCCCACCGACTTGGCGGATTAGCGGCCGCGCGAACCAACATTACGCAAGTTATCGGAACCCAATCCCGACGACTTTGTTGCAATCTGAAAATCTCTTTACACTAATGTCTTGCGTGCTCTTCTCACACTCTTTCTGCTCCTCGTCCTCGCCGCCGGCGGCTTCGTGGCCTGGGCAATCTACGCTCCGGTCACGCCTCCAGCCGAGACCTCCTTACTCCTGCGCCCCGGCTTTTCCACGCGCAGAATTGCCTCGGAGCTGAAAAAGGCGGGCGTGATCCGCAGCCAGCACGCCTTTTACCTTTGGCACGTGCTGCATCCCAAGCCGCCTTTAAAAGCAGGAGAATACCGCTTCGACCGCCGAGCCACGCTTCCTCAGGTTTATGGCCGCATCGCCCGCGGAGATATCTATTTCCACGTCGTCACCATTCCCGAGGGCTACACCATCTTCGACATCGCCAAAGCGATGCAAGACGCCGGACTCGGGCCAGCGGCCGATTTTCTGCGCGTCGCCGAAACCCGCACCGATCTCATTGCCGACCTCGCCCCGCAGGCCACATCCCTCGAAGGCTACCTGTTCCCGAACACCTACCAGTTCACGCGCACCCAGAGTCTAGGCGAGATGGCCGCCATGATGGTCCATCAATTCCGCGAGGTAGCGCAGCAGATCGGACTGAACTCCGACACGCCTCATTCCGACGTAGCCCGCATCGTAACCATGGCTTCGATCGTAGAAAAAGAAACGGCCGCGCCCGACGAACGTGCCCGCGTTGCGAGCGTCTATTACAATCGCTTGGCGAAAGACATGGCGCTCGATGCCGATCCCAGCGTCATTTACGGCGAATTGCTGGCCGGCACCTACCAGGGAACTCTCCATCACGCCGACATGGCTGTCAATTCGCCCTACAACACCTATCGTTTCGCAGGCCTGCCGCCGGGTCCGATCGGCAATCCCGGCAGAAGCTCTTTAGAAGCGGCCTTGCACCCCGAGACTACAGATTTCTTCTATTTTGTCGCCGACGGCAACGGTCACCATCGCTTTGCCCACAGCCTAGAAGAGCACAACCGCAACGTAGCCGCCTACCGCCGCGCCATGGGCCTCCGATGACGACCTTGCGATAAAACCCGGGCGGTTTTGCCAGGAAGTTGAATTCCTCGTGTCTCCGTGGTGAAAAAGTCCAACGCACGACACCCCCCGCCCGCGCAAGCGCTGAACCCCACGCTGCTTTATACTAATCTGATATCCATGTGGAGGAAGTGTTTACAGGTACTACCTTAGGAATGCATCGTCCTCATCTGCGCCTGTTTTTGCTTTTATTTCTATCGGCAGCCACGTTTCCGCTGGGCGGATGTCTGTTCCGCACCCGTGTCGCTGAACGTCAGCTCTCCAACGCGCCCCTGAAAACGGCAACCAAGCAGGATCTGCTCGAATACATCAATGCGCGAGCCGCGAAGATTCAGACCATGCAGGCGACGGTCGATATCGATGCCTCCTCGGGCGATCCCAAAAGCGGCAAAATCACAGACTATAAAGAGATTCGCGGCTATGTGCTGGCGCGCAGGCCGGCCATGCTTCGCATGAAGGGCCTGATGCCGGTGGTGCGCAACACCGCCTTCGACATGGTGAGCGATGGCAAGGACTTCAAGCTCTGGATTCCCCCCACCAACAAGTTCGTCATGGGCGCCAACGACGCCCCTTACCAGCCCGATAAGCGCATGGAGAACATGCGGCCGCAGTACATTTACGACGCGCTTCTGATCCCGGAAGTGACCGGTCCCGATGAGATCCCCTTTCTCGAAAACGGGTACGAAACTGTGTTGGACTCAAAAAAACACCGTGTCGATCAGCCCGACTATCGATTGGCTGTTCTGCACAAAGGACCTGACGGATGGTATCTCTCGCGCCGGATCGAGTTCAGCCGCACCGACCTGCTGCCCTACGGGCAACTGATCTACGATCAGGAGGGGAATGTTGCCACCCAAGCTCACTACCGGAACTACAAAGACTGGGATGGCACCAACTTCCCAACTACGGTTCAAATCGAACGTCCGCGCGAGGGTTACGACATCGCGCTCAACATCATCAAACTGGATGTCAATAAACCGCTGACCGACGACCAGTTTGCGTTGGAGCAGCCGGTGGGAGCGGAAGTGGTGCATCTCGGTGAGGACCCGCATTCGCGTGCGGCAAAAGCGCCGGATGGCCACTAGCTGAAAGGCAGTCGTGAGCTGTCGGTCGTTTGCGACTCTTCCAACGGCGAACCGACCCCACGACTAACGGCAACACGAACGACGGCGTTTGAAAAATCATGATGAATCGTATGATCGTCGGCAATCTCGCACACCGTCCGGTGCGGTCGCTGATCAGCATCGTAGCCGTCGCTCTCGAAGTCACGCTGATTCTACTGATCGTGGGTCTATCGCTCGGCCAGCTCGCGCATTCGCACGATTCCGCGGCCGGCGTTGGCGCCGACGTGATTGTGCTCCCACCGGGATCTTCGTTCATCTCAGGGCTTACTGGCGCTCCCATGCCCGTTAAGGTCGGAGCCGTCCTCGCCAAACTCCCGCACGTGAAGAGTGTCGCGCCGGTTCTTACCCAGATCACCACTAGCGGCTCGATTGAGATCGTCGCCGGCATCGACTTGCCGAGCTATCAGAGCCTGTCGGGTCCGTTCCACTATATCGCCGGCGGGCCATTCCGGGCGCCTTTCGACGCTCTGGTTGACGACGTTTTTGCGCAGTACAAGCAGGTAAAGGTGGGCGACACCATTGAGATCCTGAACAACAAGTTTCGCATCTCGGGCATCGTTGAACACGGCAAGGGCGGACGCAAGTTTCTTCCCCTCGCCACGCTGCAGGATCTTACCGGCGCCAAGGACCGGGCCTCGATTTTTTACCTCAAGCTGGACGATCCCGCCAACGCCGATTTAGTTGCCGGTGAAGTCAAAGCCGTGCCCGGCATGGAGCGCTATGTGGCGCAATCGATGGCCGCGTATGTGGGCATGATGACCGCCGACCACTATCCCGGCCTTTCAACCTTCATCCACGTAGTCGTCGGAATTTCGGTCGTCATC
This sequence comes from Terriglobales bacterium, assembly GCA_030038475.1. Lineage (GTDB taxonomy): Bacteria > Acidobacteriota > Terriglobia > Terriglobales > Acidobacteriaceae > Acidiflorens. The sequence goes on from JASHOU010000163.1 coordinate 13,548, forward strand.
GGCTTCATCGTGATTTTCCAGGCGATGTACACGGCGGTAATGGAGCGGACCCGCGAAATCGGCATTCTCAAGGCCATGGGCGCTTCCAAACTCTACATCGTCAATGTGGTGCTGCGCGAGACTATCTTGCTGGCACTGGCGGGAATCGCCCTCGGAATCGTGGTCAGCCTGCTGGCCCGGGCGGGTCTGGCGCGAAGGTTTCCGCTGGTACCGGTGATTGTGGATAGCGGCTGGATCGTCCGTGCAACCTGCATTGCCATTGTCGGCGCCATCGCCGGGGCGCTTTATCCGGCGTTCAAGGCGGCGCAGAAAGATCCAATCGACGCACTGGCCTATGAGTAGCCGCGGCATATTCTAAAGCTTCGCTTTTATTTCGCGGGATGGGCCGGCATATTCCCAGGGCGTAGAATCATCTTGTTAATTTCTCTCGCAAATCGACTGAGAATGCATGATACTGCCGGGTGACACTTGCCGTGCTATAATCGCGCCCCGTCACCCAAAAGTATCGCAGTTTCGTTGTTCGGCTGCTTTAATTCAATATTGAGGAGGAAATATGCGCTTCGAGAATCCGACTCTGTATGGTCGGGATGATGAGACCGATGAGTACAGCGACAGCGGCGCCTACGGCGAATCGCTGGAAGAGGAGATGGAGGAAGAGGAAGAAGAAGAAGAGGAACCGGTAATCGAAGAAGAAGACGACGAGATCGCCGTGATTAAGGAACCGGCCGGAGAACCTGAACCGGCGCCAGCCGGCAGTGGAGGAAGCAGCAGCGCGCCTCCCAGCAAGAAGGCGCCCGCTAAAAAGAAAGCCGCAAAAAAGAAGAAGCCCGCTAAAAAAGCGGCCAAAAAACCTGCTGCCAGGAAGAAGACAAAGGCGAAACCGGCAAAGAAAAAAACCGCAAAAAAGAAGAAGCCGGCAAAGAAGAAAGCCGCCAGCAAAAAGCGGCGCCGCTAACGAATCGACGTTCGCAGTCAAAACAGACCGCGGAAAAAATCGATCTTGCGGTCGATTTTGGGTGGCGCAGCGCTTCAGCGCTGCGATAGATGCTTTCATTACAATGCGGCTTTCAGCCGCTGAGGTTCGCGGCCGGCGGCGAACGAGTTTTTCCGCATCCAGCTTAAGAAACTTCCGTCTAGTCGATGGCGGGATCCCGGATTTGTCTGGATTCCGCCATATCGTCTTGCTTCTCGTTATTTTCCGTTCGACACAATTGCCTCCGCCTCAATCTCCACTAGCATCTCCGGCGAAACCAGAGCCGTAATCGCCATCATGCTGCTCGCCGGACGGATATCGCGAAAAAATTCTCCATGCGCTCTCCCTACTTTTTCCCAGTCGGCAATGTTGGTCAAAAATACGCGCGTGCGCACTACATCCTGTAGCGAAGCTCCTGCGCGCTCAAGCGCCCGTTGAATATTCTGCAATGTCTGAATCGCCTGCGCATAAGCATCGCCCGCCACGATCTTGCCGTCCGCTCCAGTTGCGGTCGTTCCCGCAACGTGAATGTAGGGCCCTACGCGCACCGCACGGGAGTAACCCACGATGGGTTCCCATGGTGTTCCACTTGCAATATTGATTCGCTCCACGTTTCACCTCTAGTTCCAAAAACTCGTTACTGTAGTTTGACACAACTCTCGCCTGTATCGATTCGCAGCTTCAGCGAGTTAGCAGTCGTGGCCTTTGGCTGCCAGCGCAGCAGCCGCAAACCCCGCGTCCAGAGCTGTCTTCTAACGTAACGTGTGGCTCGAAAGAGTACTTGTGCCGGGTTGAAATTCGCGTTATCTAAGTCGCAACGGCATTTAGTCCGATGGAACAAAAGAAGAGAAACGAAAGGTGATTAGGAGAAAGGACGCAAGCCAGGAGAAAGGACGCAAGCCAGGAGAAAGGACGTAAGCGATGGAGATTCCGGACACGCATCCGCTGCAGCAACTGTTTCTTGAGCTGGTCGGCCGTCATTATGCCCAGGAGATTGGAATTCGCGATCCCCAGGTTGTGAACTACGTCGCCCACCTTCTTGCAGAATTCTGCGATGCCGAGCAGTTGTTGAAGATTCGTAACTCGGTCGGAAAACCCTTGAACGACATAGGAGAGATGCTGATTGAGTCCGACCCCATCTACGGTCCCGCGCCATCGTTTGACCGCGAGCGCCAGGTGCGCAAGCACATCGGCGACTTTACGCTCTTCTACGCCGGAATGTTTCCCGAGAGCATCAATCACTATCGGCTGCGCCGCCAGCGCGTTGAAAATTTCGTCGACTGGATGAAGGCCGGCAAAGAAAGCTACTACATCGTCTCCAAGTTCGAGCATTTTGAATACGCCAAAGTTGCGCCCCTGTTCGCGCAACTATCGCAGAAATTCGAAGACTGCGTCTACGGCCTGAATGTGGTGAAGAACGAACTCGAAGTCATGCAGCATCCGATCGCGCGCACCGTCTCCGATCTGATTATGTGAGCTTGCAAGCCTAGGACCGCGCATTGGTGATTTGTAATTGGTAATTGGAAACCAAAGGCCCTTAAATCACAAATTGCAAATCACCAATTACAAATAATCTGCGCCTCGCGCGTTTTCGCATTCTCACCTCTTACTTCCCACCAACCGTCTGCCGACAATCTCAAATTTTCCTTCCAGAACTATCCTGATCGCCTCGCTATATGCAACGTGCTCCTGCTCGAGTATCCTCGCCGCCAGCGTCTCCTCGTCGTCCGAGTCGAGCACCGGCACGGTTTTCTGCACGATAATGGCGCCGTGATCGAGTTCTTCATCGACGAAGTGCACGGTGCAGCCCGTGACCTTAACTCCGTAGGCAAATGCCTGCTCCTGCGCTTCGAGCCCAGGAAAAGACGGGAGCAGTGACGGGTGAATGTTTAGGATTCTCTGCGGAAACTGCTGCACAAACCACAGCGAAAGCAGGCGCATGTATCCCGCCAGGCAGACCAAGTCGACCTTATTTTCTTTCAGAGCCGCCACAACCTCGCGATCGTGTTCCTCGCGCGCCTTGCCTTTCGACGGAATCACCACCGCATTGAGCCCGCGCTGGCGCGCAGTTTCGATCCCCTGAGCATCGGCGCGGTTCGAGACAACAACTGCGATGCGGGAATCGGGAATGTTGCCAGAGGCGACGTTTTCGGCGATGGCGATAAAGTTCGAGCCACGCCCGGAAAGAAGGATGCCAAGATTTTTCATGACCACAGCAGAAGAATTTGTAATTGGTGATTTGTAATTGGTAATTTGAAGGCTGCCCGAACGTCGGCGCAGAGTTGTTTTTCAATTACAAATTACAAATTGCCAATTACCAATTTCTAGCTGAACACAACCTTGCGATCACCCTTAACGATCCGCCCCACGCTATAAAACTTCTCTCCGGCCCGTTCCAGCAGAGTCTGCGCTTTTTTGAATTTCTTTGCCGGTATCACCATCAGCATTCCCAGCCCCATATTGAAAGTCCGGAGCATCTCTTCTTCCGTCACATTGCCCAGCTTTTGCAGATGTTCAAAGATGGGCAGAACCGGCCACGTCCCGCGTTCGATCACCGCCGACATGCCTTTGGGCAGCGCCCGCGGAAGATTCTCGGTGATCCCTCCGCCCGTTATGTGCGCCAGCGCGACGACGCACTCGCCCGCGATCATCTTGCGAATAATCGGCCAGTAGCTACGATGCGTGCGCATGAGCTCATTCCCGACCTTATTCTTGATCTCGCTGACAAACGTCTCCGGAGAATAGCCGGCAACTTCAAAAAGCAGTTTGCGCGCCAGCGAATAACCGTTGGTGTGCAGCCCATTCGAAGGCAGTCCCAGCACGCAATCCCCCACCTGAACGTCTTTGCCATTGATGATGCGGTCGCGCTCCACCACGCCCACAATGAATCCCGCGAGATCGTATTCCCCATCGGGGTAGAATCCCGGCATCTCGGCAGTTTCGCCGCCGATCAGCGCGCAGCCGTTATGTTTGCACGCTTCAGCGAGCCCGCCCACAACCTTTTCCGCGACCTCCGGGTCCAGCCTGCCCGTTGCCAGGTAATCCATAAAAAACAACGGCGCGGCGCCCTGCACGGCAATGTCGTTCACGCAGTGATTCACCAGGTCCGCGCCCACCGAATGGTGCGCGCCCATTTCAAACGCGACTTTCAATTTCGTGCCCACTCCGTCTACGCTCGAAACTAACACCGGATCCAGATACTTTTTGTCGACGGAAAACAGCGCGCCGAACCCGCCAATCTCGCTGAGCACTCCCTTAGTAAAGGTCTTATGCGCAAGATATCGAATGCGCTGCTTGGTTTTGTTGCCGCGATCAATGCTGACACCGGCGTCGGCGTAAGTAATCGATCCGCTTTGCACGTTGGAGTTGGCCACGTTTCAATCCGCCATTGTTCAATCTGCTATTTGCCGGGATGGAGATGCGCCAGCGAGCCCTCAGTAGAAGCGATTTCAGCGCAACAAATTCTAGCACGTCTGCGCTTGTGCTCCGCTTTGGCAGCGGTGCAGTTTAGTTGTCATCCCGAGCAAGCCAAACTCCGGCGCACGCCCCGAAACGCTATAATTCTTGTCCGATCTTTTTCCCTGGGAGAAGAGCATGAGAATTTTTGCAGTTTTAATTTTGTTGGCCTCCACGATTCCCTTTACCGTCGCGCAGCAGAACGACACACCCGACACCTCCACCGAAAACGCCAAACAGGCCGCCGCCAAAAAAGAAAAAGCCAAAACACACGCCGCCACTCCGGATAAGACAGCCGAAAACGCAAAGCCCGCCGAGGCGCCGAAGTCCGATGGCGAAGCCACCGACAAAGAAGAACACTACGATGTCACCGAAGTGCCGCCCGTCGTCACCCATCACCAGCTTGCGCTCAACGGCAAGAACCTCAGTTACACCGCGACCACAGGACGCCTTCCCATCAAGCGCGAGGATGGCAAGATCGAAGCCGAAATGTTTTTTGTCGCCTACACGCTCGACGGCCAGGATGCCGGCAAGCGTCCACTCACCTTCGCCTTCAACGGCGGCCCAGGCTCGGCTTCGGTCTGGCTGCACATGGGCGCGCTCGGCCCCAAGCGTGTCGTGCTCCAGGCCAACGGCTTCATGCCCGCCGCTCCTTACCGGCTCGAAGACAATCCCGACACCCTGCTCGATCGCAGCGACATCGTCATGGTCGATGCCATGTCTACCGGCTACTCTCGCGCAGCAACCGCCGAACTTACCAAGAAATTTCTCGGCCTCAAGGGCGATGTTCAGGCCTTCGGTGAATTCATTCGTCTCTATCTCTCGCGTTACGATCGCTGGAGTTCGCCATTGTTTCTGCTCGGCGAAAGCTACGGCACCACCCGCGCCGCCGGTCTCTCCGGATACCTGACCGACCACGGCATCGCTTTCAACGGAGTCACTCTGTTGTCGATGGCTGTGGACTTCAGCACGCTGGAATGGAACCACCAGAATGACCTGCCCTACACGCTGCTCGTGCCCACGTTTTACATGATCGCCGGTTATCATCACAAACTCTCGCCCGATGTTACTCAGGATGTCGCTCGCACCCGCGACGAAGTCGTCCGCTGGGCGAACAACGACTACGCGCTCGCTCTCAGCAAAGGCGATGCCCTCTCGCCTGATGAGCACCGCAAAATTGTCGAGCAACTTTCACGCTACATCGGTCTGCGCCCCGAGGTCATCGAGGCTCACAACATGCGCATCGACGTTCCTACCTTCGGCCACGAACTGCTGCTCGATCAAAAATTAGTCTCTGGTCGCCTTGACGGCCGCTTCACCAGTCCCAATCCCGGCGATCAGCCGTTCTACGATCCCACCAGCGCCGCCATCCTCCCGCCCTACACCTCGGCGTTCAACAACTATCTGCGCACCGAACTGAATTACAAATCCGATATGCCCTACCGGGTCTTCGCCTACGACCAACCCGGCTTTCGTACGTGGGACTGGGGACAATCAGCCGAAGAAGGCTTTCCCAGCACAGCCGGCGGATTGCGATCGGCCATGATCAAGAACCCGTACATGAAGGTGCTGGTGATGGAGGGCTACTACGATTTAGCCACACCGTTCTCCGCAGCCAACTGGACCATGGATCATCTCGACCTCGACGCGAAATATCGTCAGAATGTTTCCTACGGCACGTATAACGCGGGTCACATGGTGTATATCGATCGCGCCGAGCACGACAAGATGAAAAAGGATCTCGTCAATTTCATGGAGAAGTGCCTGGGCCAATAAACTTCGCCCAATAGAATTCGCGCCATAAACTTCGCCAGAGTTCACCGTCGGCCATTCGTTTCCCGGCGGCGGGTGTGTTCTAATTCTCAACGCCGTGCGCGCCGCCGTCATCCTCGGCCTGGGAACTTCACCCGCAGATTTGAAGCCGTTTCAACGCGGTTCTTCCACCGAGTGGCTGCACGGGCTGCCCGCGTCTTCCGCCGATGCCGACGCTATTCTGATTTTTGGCGGCGACGGCACCATTCATCGCCATCTGGCTGCGCTCGTGCGGCTCGAGCTGCCTGTGCTCATCGTCCCTGCGGGCAGCGGAAACGATTTTGCGCGAGCCCTCAAACTGCACTCGGTGCGGGATTCACTGCGCGTTTGGCGCGATTTTGAAGCGGGCAAAATCCAGGCGCGAGCAATCGATCTCGGAGTCATCGTTGCGCGCTCTGCGCCCGACCGCATTCGTTATTTCTGCTGCGTTGCCGGCTGCGGCCTCGACTCGGCGGTCGCGCGCCGCGCCAATCGCATGCCGCGCTGGCTGCGCGCCCACGGCGGCTATGCGTTGGCGCTCCTGCCCTTGCTGCTCAATTTGCCGGTTTTTTCCCTGCGCCTTACGCAGACTAATCAAACGCAGACCAATAGTAATGAGGCACGACATAATGGCGAGACGCGAATTACCGTCGAAAAGCCCACACTGCTCGCCGCATTCGCCAACACCCAGTTTTACGGCGATGGCATGATGATCGCCCCGCAAGCCGACTTCACCGACGGCAAACTCGACATCTGCCGCATCTCGGCGATGGATCCCCTCAAGCTATTTTGCATGTTTCCGACCGTATATTTCGGCCGTCATCTGACCATGCCTGAGGTCGAATACGCAAAGGCAGAACGCGTGATGATCGAAACCGACACTCCAATTGAAATCCATGCCGACGGAGAATACGTCTGCGAGACTCCCGCCGAAATTTCCATTGCCGCCGGCGCTCTTCGAGTAATCCATTCGCCCCGCTAGGAGCCCGCTCGTTCCCCGGACCGACGTGCATCTCACCGCCCAATCGCGCCGTCGCCCCACAACCGCCAACCGCAAGCACTGCGAACTCGCGAAAGCACCAGTCTTTTCAGGAGCGGCTTTCTGGATAGTTCCGTTTTGCCGGTACTGATCTGGGAATTAGATCAGTGCCGTTTTGTCGACCATCCACCCAGAAGTGTTTCCAAGGACTATAATCGCGCGCGGAGGAAACAGAAACAAATGAGAAAAACTCTATGCGCCACTCTGTTTGCCATAACCCTGCTAACCACGCTCACCGCCCTTGCGCAGAATCCGAACTATGATTACGGACCGGTGTGGCGCGTCACCTACTACTCGATCAAGCCCGGCCAGGCGGAGCCGTTCTGGAAAGATTTTCGCGAGAACCTGAAGCCTACATATGAAACGCTGAAGAGGGAAGGCCTGATCAGCGACTACAAAGTCTGGACCAACGTAACCACCGATGGCCCGCACGATTGGGATGTCGCCGTCGGCTATATGATTCCCAACTGGGCGTCAATCGACCAACTCGACGCCAAAGCAGCCACCATCATCGCCAAGCAGTACGGATCGCGAGAGGCCATGATCGAAGCCGGAAAAAAACGCAACGAGATCCGCGAAGTAGTATCGAGTAAGTTGGCGCGCGAAGTCATGCCCAAATAGGAGTTGGATCACGGTACAACAGAACCGAGCGGACCCGAATGCTTTTTCCCAAGAAGCATTCGGGAACCCGGATGACTGATTAAGATGACGGGCTAAGATGACAGCTAACCGCACGGAACTCTTTTTAAGCCAGCGTTTATGGGGTCTAGTCCACAGCGTGATCGCCGCCTCAACGCAACCTTTGTCTAGTGGCTACGTCCATACCGCGCATCCAACGCCAGATTCAGCTCGAGCACATTCACGCGTGGTTCACCCAGAAATCCCCACTGCCGGTTCTCCGTGTGATCGCGAACCAGTTGCGCGACCTCGCCCTCCGGAATTTTTCGCTCCGCCGCAACACGGTGAACCTGAAACTCCGCCGCCGCCGGCGTGATATCGGGGTCGAGTCCTGAACCCGACGTTGTCACGAGATCGACCGGAATCAGAGTATCGGAATTCTTGCCGGGATTCTCCGCTCGCAACTTGGCAACATCTCCATTCACGCGCGTAATCAGCTGCGCGTTGGTTGGGCCCAAGTTTGAGCCGCCCGAAGCGGTAGCATCGTAACCTGCCGCGCCCGCCGCCGACGGCCGCGAATGAAAGTAGCCCGGCCCCGAAAACGTCTGCCCGATCAGCCTCGAACCTACCAGGCTCGATCCAGCCGAGCTCGATCCAACCAACTTCCCATCCCTTGCATAAATCAGCTCGCCATTGGCCTGCTTCGGAAACATCGCCTGCGCGAGCCCGGTCACCAGCAACGGATAAATAATTCCCAACAGCACGGTCGTGGCCGCCGTCATCAGCATCGCTGTAATCAAATTCTTCTTCATAATTCCGGTTCCAAGTGATTTCTCAATTACCAATTACAAATTCCCAATTACAAATTTCCTAAACCAGCTTCACTCCCGTAATCAGCAGGTCAATCAGCTTGATGCCGATGAACGGAACGATGAGTCCGCCAAAGCCGTAGACCAGCAGATTCTGCCGCAGCAATGATTCAGCGCTCATCGGCTTGTACGCGACCCCGCGCAGCGCCAGCGGAATCAGCGCGATAATAATGAGCGCGTTAAAAATCACCGCCGAAAGTATCGCCGACTCCGGCGTCTGCAGGTGCATGATGTTCAGCGCATTCAGCACCGGAAACGTCCCCGCGAACATCGCCGGAATAATCGCAAAATATTTGGCCACGTCGTTGGCAATCGAAAACGTGGTCAGCGCCCCGCGCGTCATCAGCAACTGTTTGCCGATCGCCACAACTTCAATCAGCTTGGTCGGATTCGAATCCAGGTCGACCATGTTGCCGGCTTCCTTTGCCGCTTGCGTGCCCGTATTCATCGCAACGCCCACATCGGCCTGCGCCAGCGCTGGCGCGTCGTTCGTGCCATCCCCGGTCATCGCGACGAGCTTACCCGCTCCCTGTTCCCGGCGAATCAAATCCATCTTGTCTTTCGGCGTTGCCTCCGCCAGAAAATCGTCCACTCCCGCTTCCCGCGCGATCGCCGCCGCCGTCAGGGGATTGTCTCCGGTAATCATCACCGTCTTGATTCCCATCGAGCGCAGTTGATTGAAGCGTTCGCGCATGCCGCCTTTGACGATGTCTTTCAAATAAATCACGCCGAGCGCCCGCTGATTTTCCGCGACCACCAGCGGAGTTCCTCCCGAGCGCGAAATCTGCTCCACGCTCGCTTGAATCTCGCGCGGCAGAACGGTGCCAAACTGATGCAGGTATTTCGTGATCGCGTCAACCGCGCCTTTGCGGATCTCGCGGCCATCCAGGTTCACGCCCGACATGCGCGTTTGCGCCGTAAACGGAACGAACACGGCTTCATGCGACGCCAGTTCACGCCCGCGCAACGCGTAGCGCTCTTTTGCCAGCACAACAATCGACCGTCCTTCCGGCGTTTCATCCGCCAGCGACGAAAGCTGCGCCGCGTCGGCCATTTCAGCCGTCGTGATACCAGGCGCGGGAATAAACTCCGCCGCCTGCCGATTGCCGAGCGTGATCGTTCCCGTCTTATCGAGCAGCAGCGTGTTGACGTCGCCCGCCGCTTCCACAGCGCGTCCCGACATTGCCAGCACGTTGTGCTGCACCAGGCGGTCCATTCCGGCAATCCCGATCGCCGACAGCAAACCGCCAATGGTCGTCGGAATCAGGCACACCAGCAGCGAAACCAGAACAAACACGGTCTGTGGCGATCCCGAGTAAATCGCGAACGGCTGCAGCGTCACCACCGCCAGCAGAAAAATGATCGTCAATCCCGCCAGCAGAATGTTGAGCGCGATTTCATTCGGAGTCTTCTGCCGCTCCGCGCCCTCCACCAACGCGATCATCCGGTCGAGAAAGGTTTCGCCGGGATTTGACGTGATGCGCACTTTGATCACATCGGAAAGCACTCGCGTGCCGCCCGTCACCGCCGACCGGTCTCCTCCCGCTTCACGAATCACGGGAGCGGATTCGCCGGTAATCGCCGACTCATCCACCGACGCCACGCCTTCGATCACTTCGCCATCTCCGGGAACAAACTCACCCGCAGTGACCTGCACTACATCGCCCGCTCGCAGCTTCGCGCTCGGCACCGTTTCTGTCCATCCGTTCGGCAGCAAACGCTTGGCTTGAGTTTCAGATCTCGCCTTACGTAGTGTGTCAGCTTGCGCTTTGCCGCGTCCTTCGGCCATCGCCTCCGCAAAATTCGCGAACAATACCGTGAACCAAAGCCACAGCGTGATCTGCAGGTTGAACGCGAAACTCTGTCTCTCGCGAAGCAAAAGCAGGGTCGTCACCACGCTGCCCACCTCGACCACGAACATCACCGGATTCTTCATCATGGTGCGTGGATCGAGCTTCACCAGGGAATCGACCAGCGCCCGCCGGATGATCTTCGCGTCCCACAAGCTTTTGCTTTTCTTCTCGGCCATGTTTATCTGAAAAAGTCCTATCTCAAAACGTCGTGCCGCAAAAACGCCACGCGGCAAAATTTCCCGCTCAGAAAGTCTTCCCTGCCATCATCAGCAAGTGTTCCAGCACCGGCCCCAGGCTGAGCGCGGGGAAAAATGTGAGCGCGCCCACAATCAAAATCACCGACACCAGAAGAACCGTAAACAATGGCGTGGTCACCGGGAACGTCCCTGCCGAAGCGGGAACTGTTTTCTTCTTCGCCAGATTGCCGGCAATCGCCAGCATGGGAATGATCATGAAGAACCGGCCCACCAGCATGGTGAACGCGCCCGCGGTGTTATACCAAAGCGTGTTGCCGTTCAACCCCGCGAATGCAGAACCGTTGTTCCCTGCCATGGATGTGAACGCATAGAGGATTTGCGTCAGCCCGTGCGGGCCCGAATTGCTGATGCTGGTTAAGCCAAACTTCGCCACCGACGAGATCGCCGTCAGCACGAGAATGATCAACGGAAAAACCAACGTCACCAGCATCGCCATTTTCACGTCGTAGGCTTCAATTTTTTTTCCCAGATACTCCGGCGTTCGCCCCACCATCAGACCTGCAATGAACACCGACAGCACCACGTAGATAAGAATGCCGTACAGGCCTGCGCCCACACCGCCGAAAACTGTCTCACTGAGCATGATGTTCACCAGCGGTACCATTCCTCCGAGCGGAGTGAACGAGTCGTGCACGCCATTGATGGCGCCGCAACTGGCGTCGGTCGTGACCGTCGCGAACAGAGCCGAGTTGGCAATCCCAAAGCGCACTTCCTTGCCTTCCATGTTGCCGCCGGGTTGCAACGCACTAACCTGTTGATCGGCCCCATGCAACAGCGGATTTCCGCTCGCTTCGGCCCAGTAAGCCGTCGCTACTCCGCACAAAAACAGCACGGCCATCGCCGCCCATACCGCCCAGCCATGACGCTGCGAGCCGGTCATCCGTCCCAGCGTATAAGTAAGACCTGCGGGGATGGCAAAGATAGAAAGCATTTGCAGGAAGTTACTAAGTGGTGTAGGATTTTCAAACGGATGCGAGCTGTTGGCGTTGAAAAACCCGCCGCCGTTCGTGCCCAGCATCTTGATCGCTTCCTGCGAAGCCACCGGCCCTTGCGCGATCGTCTGGCTGCTCACCGTGTCCATCACCGGTTTTCCGTCGGATCCAATCAGCGGTTTTCCGTCGGCCCCCGTCTTCTGCACCTGTTGCGTCTCGACTAGTTTCGCCGTGTCATACGGCCTGAGATTCTGCACCACCCCCTGCGAGACCAGCAGCAGCGCATAGACGATGCAGGCCGGCAACAGCACCCACAAAGCCGAGCGGGTCATATCAACCCAAAAATTGCCAATCGTTTCTTTCTCTTTCCGCGCGATCCCGCGAACGAAAGCGATCGCGAGCGCAATTCCCACCGCCGCCGATGTGAAATTGTGGTACGCCAATCCGGCCATCTGCGTCAGATAGCTCATGGTCGACTCGCCGGAATAGTTCTGCCAGTTGGTGTTGGTCGTGAACGACGCAGCGGTATTAAAAGCCAGCGCCTGCGCCACGGCCCCAAACTTCTGCGGATTCAACGGCAGCCACTGCTGCACTCGCTCGATCACATAAAGCACCAGCATCGAAACCCCGCTGAACAGCAGCATCGAAACACAGTATTCAGTCCAGCGCATCTCGTGCTCTTCATTGACGCTGGTTACTCGATACAACAGCCGCTCAATCGGCCGAAGCACTGGGTCGAGAAACGTGCGCTCGCGGCTGAATACTCGCGCCATGAACACGCCCAGCGGCTTCGTGATCGCGAGAATCACCGCGAGAAACACCGCGATCTGCGTCCAACCATTAATTGTCATTTCAGAATTTCTCCGGCTTTAGCAAGGCGTACAACAGGTAGACCATCAAACCGGCGCTTACGATCAGCATGATCACTGCTTCAGCATTCATGGCATTGTTCTCAGAAAATGTCCTCAGGAAATGTTCTCAGGAAATTCTTCTCAGCAAACTGTCCTCGGTCAAATTGTCTTCAGCGAATTCGATCGCAGAACGTCACATAACCGAGCGACAGCAGGAAGAACGCCACCGTGATAACGACAAAGATCAGGTCTTGCACACAACCTCCCCAAGCGCGGATTCAACCCTAAGCGCCGATTAACCCGGTACGAGTCAGCCTTTCCATATTCGAATCTTGCAAAGTCGAAGCTTGCCGGGTTGAACCTGTGCGGGGTGAACCGTGCCGCATTGAACCTTGCAAAGCGAATCGGCAGACTCGAATCCTGCGGACTAATGGATGTCATCCGCCATTACACCGGTTTACCCGTAAAAGGGAGCTAAGCAGTTCGTAAAGAAACCATAAAGAAAACAGCCAACTGCGTGCCAGAAGTTGACGCCTCACGTTTTCCTGAGACCTGAGACCTGCTCCTCAGCAGCCCCACTCCGCCTCGCCGGGCTTGGCGAAATACCTTCTGGAAGGACGTTCGTCGGCAACGAGTTCGACTTCCTGGAGAGCTAAGCGCGCGGCCGCAACCAACCTGCTCTTTTCCGATGGCGGGATGTCCGCCCACGCGTCGCGTGTACGCACGCCGCCAGCGCGCCCAGAATCGTCGGCCAGCGCCTGATGATAATGGTGAAAAAGTTGAGCAAACCTTTCGGGTGATACTTCCTGAATCGACATGAACTTGTTTCCCCTTCTGCCGGCCCACGTCCGGCATCGACTCTTATTGGACTCGAAAACCCGTAAGCTGTGCATAAGTCGAAAATAAAGGAGTCGTAAGAACCCTCAGAAGAGTTAACTGCGGAAACACAAGACTACACGCTACGACGATCCAGCCCCGGAGGGCGTTACAGCTTAGCCCAGCGCGTGCGCGAGAACCGAGATCTGGCGGGAACGAAATGTCTGCAACCCCAGCCCCAGCGGGGCGGCCAAACTTAGCCCAGCGCTTCAGCGCTGGGTAAAGTGCGATAACTCCTTCAAGTCCTAGAGGGACGGCCCAGCTTTTGCCCCCTGAGGAAACCATCGCCTCATTTAGGAGATGGCTTCTACTCCCCCGGTTCGAACCGGTACCCCACCCACGGATCGGTAACAATGTAGCGCGGCGAATTCGGCGCGGGTTCAATCTTCTTGCGCAGTTGCCCCACGAACACCCGCAGATATTCAACCTGCTCCGTGCTTTCGCCGCCCCATACCGCCGCCAGCAAAGCGCGATGCGTAATCACTTTCCCCGCATGGCGCGCCAGATATACCAGCAAATCGAACTCCTTCGGCGTCAGGTGCACGGGACGCTCTTTTACAAAAACCGTGCGCGCTTCCGGGTTGATTTTGAAGTCTCCTTCTGCAATCGGTTCTTGTTCCGATGCTTGCGTCCCCGCGCGACGCAGATTCGCCCGCACTCGCGCCAGCAGCTCCTCAATGCCGAACGGCTTGGTCACGTAATCGTCCGCACCCGCGTCCAGAGCTTTGACCTTGGTCCGCTCTTCGCCGCGCACTGAAAGCACAATGATCGGAATCTGCGTCTTCGTCCGCAGCCGCCGGCACAGCTCCAGCCCGTCGATATTAGGCATCATCAGGTCGGTAATGATCAGATCGGGCGACCAGTCTTTCATAATCTCCAGCGCCGTCTCGCCGTCGTTGGCCACGCGAATGTCATAGCCATGGCTCGAAAGCGAAGTCCGCAGCACCCGCGTGATCTGCGATTCGTCGTCCACTACCAGAATGTGTTTGTGTTCCAAGCTGCCTCACCGCTCCTGGGTCACGATGTGAACGTCAACCGCCGGCGCATCGCGCAAAAATTGGTGAATCGCCGAAAGGTAAAAGAATCGCTTCCAGCCGCGCGTCGCCGATCGCCCGAAAACAACTTGCGTGATGTGATTCCGGTTGACGTATTCCGCCGCTGCGCTGGCTACGCTCTTGCCTTCCAGTTGTGCCACCTTCGCGCCAACGTTCTCCGCAAAGCGTAGGTTCGCCGCCAAGGTCCGTTGATTGGCCTCGCTCGCATCCTGTCCCATGTCGATATAGATGACGGAAAGTTCGGCGTTCATCGCCTGCGCCATGCGCGCCCCGCGCGCAATCAGGTACTGCGCCGCCGGGTTGGAGCTGATGCACACCGCGATCCGCTCGCGGATTGGAACCCCTGCGTGATCCTTCTCTTCGACCACGCGGTGTTGTTCCAGGCTTTGGTCCACCACCTGCGCCACTTGGCGCAGCGCCAATTCCCGCAAAGCGATCAGATTTGTCTCGCGAAAAAAATTTCCTAGCGCGCGGCCCACGCGCTCCTGCGGATAAACGTCGCCCCGCCGCATCCTGTTCTGTAGCGCCTCAGGAGTGAGATCGATCATCACCACTTCGTTCACTCTTTGCAGCACCCAGTCCGGAACCGTCTCCCGCACCTGGATGCCCGTCACTCCCTGCACAGTCGGGGTCACGCTCTCAAGATGCTGGATGTTCATGGTTGAAACCACATCGATGCCCGCATCCAGCAGTTCCAAAACATCTTCATACCGCTTCCGATGTTTGCTGCCCTCGATGTTCGTGTGCGCTAGTTCGTCCACCAGCGCGACTTGCGGCTTGCGCGCGAGAATGGCATCCACATCCATCTCTTCGAAAAGCGCGCCCTTGTACTCGATGATTTTGCGCGGAACAACCTCCAGGCTCGCCACCAATTCCGCCACCGCTTTCCGTCCGTGCGTCTCCACCACTCCGATCACCACGTCTTCGCCACGGTTTTGTCGGCGGATGGCCTCCGTCAGCATCGTATGCGTCTTGCCGACCCCGGGAGCATATCCTAAAAAGAGCTTGAACCTGCCTCCCTTATGCTTCGTCGGCGCAACGTCCTCCAGCCACTGCTCGGGCGTCTTGGTCATCGCCGATTATTGTCTCAGAAAAGGTTTGAAGACTTCAGAGTCTCAAGGTTTCGAGCCACATTGCCGATGATGCTTTCAGCGATTCGCTCGAAGTGGCGGAGGGTTGAAAGTTCAAGCGCTGAAACTCTAGGTTGTGATCTAATTTAGCGTTCCGGTCGACTTGGGCCGCCTGTAGGGTCACTCCCAGCCGTGCGGCCGAGAAATCCACACGTGGAACCTGTTTTGCAACGATTCACCGGTTGCGCTGATACCCGCCACAGTGTAACAAGGAAGCAATTGTGACTTCGCGTTCTAAACCCAACGGGAGATCTTCGGTCATCACCACAAACACCAATGGCCCCGTCGACCCGAGGTAACGGTCTGAGAGGGTAGGTTCAACGTGATGCAACTTTACGTCGTAACCTTCAACTACACCGGCGACGAAGGCGACAACTTCTTAGAGTTCGCCTTTATAGATGAGGCTAAGGCTGCCTCCGTCCGTGCGCGACTGGACAAACTGGAACACGACGGCTTTGTGGACCGCGTGCACGTCGGCCCCGTACAAAACTACACCAGCGGAGGACACGATATTGAAGAGAGCATCAGTGAAGTTGAAGCGCAATTCGCTGACGCCTAATGCGCACCAGGGCCGCCGAGCACCGCTCCCGTCCAGCGGTTGAACTGAAAATCACCCACCTGTAAACTGCCCTTGTCGACGCCGCGATCTCCGGCGGGGCCGTTGGAAAAGTGAGTACCGACAAACAGCGTTTCACGATCCGCGCATCTGCCAGCCGCTTGGATAAGGGACTGCTGGCCATACCGCAGAGGTTCAGGGGTCTCTTCCCCGGAGCGAGAAGCGAGATTCGGGTCGTGTTCGACGACGAGGAAAACCCGAGGACCCTAACCTTCCAACCCTACGATTCGGTAGTTAAGGAAAATCGAATACTTGGGCTCCGTCGGTGGTTCTCGCAAAGGGGCATGCAAGAGGGGGACCTGATCTCAATAACCCTTGAGAATCCTGAGCCGAGGCTATATCGGATAGCCCTGGATCGCTTCGTGCGGGACCGTCAAGCACAAAGGGCAAGACAGGAACTACAGGCTGCCCAAACAGATTCGGAAGCGGAGCAGCGGTTGACAGCCCTTTCACGGCTGATAAGAAGGAGACCCCGAGACGTTGCCCAAGACGAACTCTTGAAGATCGCGGAGCAGTCAACGCCTCGGTCGCGTCCGACGGTAATCCCGCGCGTCGCCGAACGGCACGAAGTTGTTCCTTCCGGTATTCGCGTTCTGCTCCGCTCAGTGCATGACGGAAAGTGCCAGCTTTGTTCTTTCACCTTTGAGAAGAGAAACGGCGAGCCGTACTTTGAGGTGCACCACCTTGATCCTAACCTCGGCCACCACCCAACTAACCTTTTGGTCGTCTGCGCGAACTGCCACGCCCAATTCGAGCACGCAACCGTGACCGATCTTCGCCGGGTATCCGATTGGTTAGTCGGCGTGACGATTAATGGGAAAAGGGTCGCGGTCCGGCAGCCGCTCGTTCACGACTCTCAGTGGAAGGCGCTGCTCGGACTGACGATCGTGATTGCGGCAATGCGAGTTGGGCGACTACTTGTTCGATAGCCGACTCTTCGCGCTGATGAAATGGCGCCTTAGACCCGGCCGGGATGAGGGATGTTCGCTTGATCTGTCCTTACTTCGTGTCGAAAACAGAAACGGGCGGAACTCTTGCTGGTGAAAAATGCCGAAGGAGAACATGTCCTCAAAATGGGAGCCATCCTGCTAGGAACTTACTCTAGCGAAAAACAGGCGCTGGCTGCGTTCAATCGGGTAAGGCGCGACTTGGAAAGCAAGATGCCGCCAAGGGAGACGAGCGACGATGAGAGGCGGCAACTGTTGGAAAGGTACGTGGCTGACACTCTGGTTCAGCACAATTCTCTTAGGAACGAAATAAAGAAAAAGCCATCCAAGAGCCGTACCTTCGGTTAGAGGATCGGGTCGAACACGATTTGAACGACGCACGATGTGCTCGGAACGCTGATTGAAACCCTGAAACCTGCTCTTGCTACAATCGCCTCGTGACCGATGCCGCCCGATCCTTCACCGGATATCTAACCGCGGCGCTCGGTGTCGCCGCGCTTACCCTTGTCGGTCATCGCTGGCTTCATTTCAACCCGACGACCATCGCGCTCGTGTTTCTGCTCGGCGTTCTTGGAATCTCGGCTTCCTGGGGCTTGCGCCAAGCCGTCTTCATGTCGTTGGTTGCGACCGTCGCGCTCGACTATTTTTTCCTCCCTCCCATCGGAACCTTGAACATCGCCAACCCGCAAGACTGGATTGCGCTCCTCGCTTTCCTCTCGACTGCGGTTGCGGTCAGCAAGCTCTCGGAGAGCGCGCGCCGCGGCTCGCTCACCGCCATCGAGCGCCGCCAGGAACTCGAGCGCCTCTACGCCTTCAGCCAGTTGCTGCTCTCGAGCGACAATCCCGCCGAGTTGCTGAACCTCATGCCGCGCTACATCGTCGAGTCATTCCCCATCCGCTCCGCCGCCATTTCCCTGTCCAGCCGCAGCGATGTCTATCGCTCCGGTGCCGCCATTGACGGATTGGAATCCCGCGACCTACAACTGGTCACTCTGCGCGGCGAACCGCGCATCGATGCCGCTCATCAAGTGGCTTTTATGCCGCTGCGCATGGGTGCGCGCGTGGTCGGTTGCCTGGGCGTCTCCGGTTCCATGCTTTCGCGGCAGACGCTCGAAGCGATCGGTAGCCTCGTCGCCATCGCCGTTGAGCGCGCCGGCGCTGTCGAAAAACTCAGCCGTGCTGAGGCCGCCCGCGAAAGCGAACAACTGCGCTCCGTTTTGCTCGATTCCGTCACCCACGAGTTCCGCACCCCGCTCACCGCCATCAAAGCCTCCGCGACCTCGTTACTCAGCGCCCCAAGTCACTCGCCCGAGGAGACCCGGGAACTATTGACCGTCATCAACGAGGAGAGCGACCGGCTCAACCGCCTCATCGGTGAAGCGGCCGAGATGGCGCAGTTGGACGCCAACAAAGTCGAATTTCGCTTCGAATCCGCGCCCGTCGCGCCCGTCATCACCGAAGCCGTCAACGAGCTCAAGCAACTGCTCCTCCAGCATCCCCTGGAAGTCAGGATTCCCGCCGACCTTCCCAATGCGCGCATGGATACGCCTCACATCAAAGAGGTGCTCGTGCATCTCCTCGAGAACGCCGCGAAATACTCGCCCGCGGGAGCTCCGATCCGCATCACCGCCGAAGCCAAAGCCAACACAATAACCATCAGCATCGCCGATCGCGGTCCCGGCATTGACGATTTCGAGCAGTCGCTCGTCTTCGAAAAGTTTTACCGCGGACGCAACCAGCGTGTGCAGGTGCACGGAACCGGCATGGGATTGGCCATCTGCAAAGCCATCGTGCAAGCCCACGGCGGCCAGCTCGGCCTCACCAGCCAGCTCGGCCACGGTTCGGTCTTCTATTTCAGCCTGCCAGCGGGATGAGTATTTCAGTTTGCCAATAGGATGAGCCCAGACAGGTAACTCGCGCCACGCACCTGCCAGGGATCAATAAGCGTAATCGCAATATCCTCCGATTCCTTGTGTGGCGCTCGTCCGCTGCATGCCTAGAACTCAACTCTAAGGGCAAGTTGACCGGTGCGGTTGCCGGCGTTCTCTGCCGTTTGCGGAGCGCTGAGCACGCCGAAGGTCGCCGGAACGTCGATCTGCGTGGCGGGAGGAGCGAAGTTGGTGTGGTTAAGCACGTTGGTAAATGTGGACTCGAAGCGCACTTTTAGCCGCTCGGTGGGGTGGAAGGTCTTGGCGAGACCGAGGCTCACTGCAGCCGTGCCGGGGCCCTGGAGGATGCCGACTCCAGCGTTGCCAAAGCGGCCACCACCGACGCGCCAGGCACGACCGCCTGCGTCGTGTCATGCACCACGCCAACGATGCTGCCAAAAGTGGACTGCGCGTGTGCAGAAACGCTGATCCCAATAAGACCTAGAACGATCACCGTTGTCGCGATCCTTGAATTACAGACCCTGAAATAGACGCACGTCTTAGTCACTGCCCTAACCCCCGCCGGAGAGCGAT
>JASHOU010000164.1 GCA_030038475.1 Terriglobales bacterium
GTCGTGCGCGAAGCCGCCATCGACGCGCTCGGCAACATGAACGGCACGGTGGTCGCGATCGAGCCGACCAGCGGGCGCATCCTGGCCATGGTCAACCAGAAGCTGGCGTTGTCAAGCGGAGCGCAGCCGTGTTCGACCATCAAACTCTCCGTGGCGTTGGCAGCGCTGAGCGAAGGCGTGATTGATGAAGGAACGCAGGTTTCGCTCGGCGGCCGTACCCACATGGATCTTACCGAGGCGTTGGCGGTTTCAAACAACGCATACTTCGAAGCGGTGGGACGCAAACTCGGCTTCGAAAAAGTGCAGTACTACGCGCACCAGTTCGGGCTCGGCGAATTGGCTGGGTATCACATTCCCGGCGAGCAGTTGGGTGAGTATCCGGAGGAAGAAATTTCCGCCAAGCTCGGCGGCGTCGGCAAGATGTGTTCGTTTGGCGAGGGCATCTCGATGACCCCGCTGCAACTGGGTGCGCTGGTCTCGGCAATCTCAAACGGCGGCACGCTTTATTATTTGCAACATCCGACAACTCCCGAGGCAGTTGCCAATTTCCAGCCCATTACCAAGCGTCATCTCGATATTGAACCGCTGATTCCCGAACTCTCCGACGGTATGGCCGGAGCGGTGTTATACGGCACGGCGCGCAGCGTGCGGTTGAACTTTAACGAAGAGTCGATTCTGGGAAAAACCGGCACCTGCTCTCACGCGGGCACGCGCTTCGGATGGTTTGCCTCCTACGCCAACACCGACGTCGGACGCATTGTGACGGTGGTCTTTCTGCAAGGCGGACGGCCGGTTTTTGGTCCCAAGGCGGCAGAAATTGCCGGCCGCATGTACCGCAATCTCTACGATCACAATTTCTTCGTGGCCGGGGCGACGACAATTGCTCCGACGGACGCGGTGCAGAAGGCAAGCAGCGTGACGCAACAGCAGTAGAGTTTTGCCGATTCCTGAGTCGATACCTCATTTGTTTCTCCTTGCCTGGTTTCTGCTGCTAGTTGTCGTCATCCGTGGCATTGTCTTTGTCGTTCGCATTTTTGGCGGGTGGTTCCTGCGCGCCGGGCATGACATTCTTCAACGGAGCCTTGCGCTGATCTTCGAGTTCAGGATGCGGCAGTGGTTTGCGCGGCAGCATCTGGTCGCGCATGGCGGCGTTGTAGACGAAGATGGCTTCCACCGTTGCGGCCTGGGCTAGATCGGCGGGCTGAAGGCGCTCGTAGACATCGGCGTTCGAGTGGTGCGTGCGCGAGCCGTAGTCGAGCTGATCCTGAATGAACTGAAAGCCGGGGATGCCGACGGCGTCGAAGGATTCGTGATCGGTGCCTCCGGTGTTGCGCATGGCGATGGTCGTGACGCCGAGATCCTTGAGCGGTTCGATCCATTGCTGGAAGATGGGAAACTCGGCAGCGTTTTCCTGGAGGTAGATGCCATCGATTTTTCCCGAGCCGTTATCGACGTTGAAATAGGCGGAAATTTTCGCCTGCTCGGGTTTGATGACGGGCGGGCCGGAGGCTTTGCGCATCCATTCAGGAAGCTTCAACTGATCGGGATCGGTAGACAGCGGAACATAGCCGAAATGCAGCTTTACATAGCCAGCGGAGCCTAACAGTCCCTGCTCTTCGCCAGTCCAGAGCCCAATGCGGATGGTGCGGCGCGGTTGGATGTGCAGCGCGTTGAGAATGCGCATGACTTCCATGGCAACGACAGTGCCAGCGCCATTGTCGGTAGCGCCGGTACCCGCTATCCAGGAATCGAGGTGACCGCCGACCATTACGATTTCATCTTTGAGTTGCGGGTCGATGCCGGGGATTTCGGCGATGGTGTCGAAGGCGTGTTCGTGATCGCCGAAAAACTTGGTGTCGATGTTGAGTTCGAGCGTTACTGGCACGTTGGCGTTGAGCAGGCGGTAGACGCGTCCATAGCTTTCGATGGAGGCGACGGCGACGGGAAGCGGCATGCGATTGTCGCTTTTGTAGATTTCACGGCCAAGGCCACGATCGTCGAAGATGATGCCGGCGGAACCGTCTCCGTTGCGGCCGTCGCGGCTGGGAACGATGATGGCGAGCGCGTGCTCGGCAACGAGAAAGGGAACGAGCTTGGACTGCAATTCCATGCGCTGCTGGAACTCTTTGCGGTCAAACGGCTTTGGCGGGGCAAGCGGATATTCGGCGATTTTTGCCAGATCTTTCTCGTCGTAGCGCTCGAACAGGGGCTTATCGACCGGAGGCACGTCGCGCATTTCGCCATAGAGAACAATCTTGCCGGCGAGTTTTCCCTTGTACTTGTCAAAATCTTTTACTGTTTTGACGTCGATCCAGACGGCGGGCGCGGTGATTGGGCCGCTGGTGGCTGGCGACCATGGCGCCGACTGGGCGATGAAGACAGCCGTGTCGGGTGAGGTCATGCGCAGCCACGTGTTCAACTGCTGCCAGCCCATGCCGAATTCTCCCCAGTCTTCGAGATGGGAGTTGGCGCAGCCCATGGCGGTAAGTTGGTCGCGCGTCCATTCATTGGCGCGTTTGAGATTGGGAGAACCGGTGAGGCGGGGACCGATGCCATCCATGAGTGCGGAGGCGTAATCCATGACGTGCGAGTGGCGAAGACCTTCTTCGCGAATGCGGCCGTAGGCGGTGTAGTCGATGGTCTCGCGCGCGGGCTGGGGCAATTCGTAGGAGGGCTTAGCGGAATCGGAGCTGGAAACTTTTTTGTCTTTATTATTCCCGGCGGCATTATTTTCAGCGGCGAATACGATTGTAGCGGCCAGCAATAGGGAGAGGGTCAGGGGAAGCGAGCTGCGAAATTGCATGTATGGGGTTCCTTTTTATTCGAAATCGTTGTTCGAAATCTTGGTTCGAAATCTGGTTCGAAACTTTGCTCAAAGGCAAGATGGAGGGTACCAGATTCACATGGAAGGGACAAAATGCTGTTGTGGCGACGGTTGCGATGGTATGAACGTGAGGGATTTAGTGTGCGTGCTAGGGAGTCCGCTGCGCTGGCGATTTCTGTCGCACTTTTCGATGGTCTGTTTCTGCGCCATTGCGATAGGCGCGATTGGATCCGTTGCGCTGTACGCGCAGCAGCTCCCGGTCAGGCGCCTCGACGGCAGCAGAATCTCGCCTGTGCAGGTCGATGCGGATGTGACTCGAGCGATGCGGGCGGCGCATGTGACGGGCGTCGGCATCGCAGTTTTCGACGACGGCAAAGTTGTATTCCTCAAGACCTACGGCGACCGGGACACAGAGAAGCATCTGCCTCTGACTCCAGACTCGGTGATGACGGCGGCATCTTTGACGAAAGCGGCGTTTGCCACCATGGTCATGCAACTGGTTCAAGCGCATGTCGTCGCGCTGGATCGGCCGGTGTACGAGTATCTGCCGAAACCGCTGCCCGAGTACGACGCCTACAAAGACCTGGCCGGCGATCCTCGATACAAGCAGATCACCATGCGCATGCTGCTCGACCATACCAGCGGCTTTCCCAACTTGCGCCGCTATACCGAAGACAAAAAGCTGAGAATCTATTTTTCGCCGGGATCGAGGTTCGCCTACTCCGGGGAGGGAATTCTTCTGGCGCAGATGGTCGTCGAGACGGTTACGAAGAAATCCGTCAACGAATTGATGAACGAATACATTTTTCAGCCGCTGGGCATGAGCCGCACCAGTATGGTCTGGGAAAAGCGATTCGAGGACGATTATGCGAATGGCTATGACGAACAGGGGAAATCGCTCGGTCCCGAACGCCGCAAAGACATGAATGCGGCGGGCTCCATGCAGACCACTTTGCGCGATTATGCGCGATTCCTGCAAGCCTTTTTAAGCGGCGCGATTCCGGATAAGAAGGTTCGAGCTCTGATGCTGACGCCGCAGATTCAGATCCTCTCAAAGCACGAATTTCCGTCGCTCTCCACGGAAACGACAGCCGAGAATCGCGCCATTCATCTCAGCTACGGCCTTGGCTGGGGACTCTATTCGACGCCTTACGGTCAAGCTTTCTTCAAAGAAGGGCATGATGAGGGCTGGCGTCACTACGTTGTCGGTTTCGACCGAGCTAAAGCTGGCATTTTGATCATGACCAACAGTTCCAACGGGGAGGATATTTACAGCAGTCTGTTGGAGAAGGTGCTAGGTGATAGTTTTACTCCGCTGGAATGGGAGCAGTTCAAACCGCCTCCTTTATAACCCGGCAGCAGTGAGAGAGTTGCCGCCGGATCGGTATTCTTCAGATGAATTCAGCCCAATTCAGACCGCCTCCATAGACATTTCCGGTGAGCAGGCTCAAGATTCATGACAGTTTTGCGGGGGTCGATAGAGGTTGGCTGTGAGGTCGGTCAGCCTCGGAATAGGAGACGATTATGACTTGGTTTGCAATGTTGATGGCTGGCGGATGGAGTTCAGCGATCGCTATGTTTGGGTTCTGCGCTCTTAAAGAATCGGACAAGCTGAGGGATGTTCGCAGGAGCATCGCCATGTGGCTATACAGGCCGGATTCAGACCGTGAAGCGTGGCAACGGGGATTTGCGGACGTGGCCTGAGAATCTGCCTGACAATCTGCCGACATTCAGTTGGACAAGTTTGGCCGTGAGCGCCAGGGGACTGGACCGGTCCTTGTGTAGTGCTGCGGCAGCCCGCGCGATCTTGACCCATATCAGGGTCGCGCAGGCATACAATTCCTACCCGGTATCGCGGGGCTTACGTTGAAGTGGATGTGCCTATCGTAAGCTTCTAACTCTTAACCTCATCCTTGGCCACTACCCCGTCTTTGATGTAGACGATGCGGTGGGCGTACTCGGCGATGTCGTGCTCATGCGTGACGAGAACGATCGTGTTGCCTTCGGAGTGGAGACGATCAAAGAGAGCCATGATCTCGTTGCCCGTCTGGGAGTCGAGGTTGCCAGTCGGTTCGTCGGCGAGGATGATGGCGGGATTGTTGACCAGAGCGCGGGCGATGGCGACGCGCTGGCGCTGTCCGCCTGAGAGCTCATTGGGCTTGTGGTTCATGCGCGATTCCATCCCAACTGAGGTCAGCGCGGCTTTGGCGCGTTCGATGCGCTCTTCGGAGGGTACTCCGGCATAGATCAGCGGCAGTTCGACATTGTGCAGCGACGTGGCGCGGGCCAGCAGATTGAAGGTCTGGAAAACGAAACCGATTTCCTTATTGCGGATGCGGGCCAGTTCGTCGTCATCCAGTTCGCTGACCAGTTGGCCGTTCAGCCAGTACTGGCCTTTGCTGGGCGAATCGAGGCAACCGATCAGGTTCATCAACGTCGATTTGCCGGAGCCGGACGGACCCATGATGGCGACATATTCGTTACGCTGGATGCGCAGATTGATGCCACGCAGCGCGTGCACCTGTTCCGAGCCCATGTCGTATGTCTTCCACAGATCCTCGGTCGAGATCATGAAGGAGTCCGGCGCGGACCAACTCGCCGGCTTATCGATTGGGAAAACCTCGGCAGTTGCCATCTTGCTCTCCTGTTCGGGATCGGGCTTGGGCACGCACGCTCCTATAGCCGTTCTATCTTGGACGTTCTAACCACCCAGAAGTTAGGTCTATGGCGAATCACGTATAATCTTACGTCTTTTGAGCTTGGGTTTTTCCTGAGACACCTAAGACCTGCTTCTAACTGCTTTCCTCTTCTTTCTTTGGCGTCGAGTTATCTATTTTGACACTGGTTCCCGGCTTTAGTGTACGCAAAACCTTGTAACTGCCGGTGATTACCTCGTCACCGTCCTGCAATCCTTTGAGCACTTCGATATCGGTGGTGCCGCTGATGCCGGTATCGACCGGCACAAATTCAGCTTTCTGCTTGCGGATCACAAATACGCCCTGAATCTCTTCCTTTTGCTTCGATGCGTCCGCCGGAGCGCTCGTGGCGGCATGGACGGCAGTTTTGCCCGCATCCTTGGGGACCAGGTCAGCCCGCGTGCGGACGGTGAGCGCCTGAATGGGAATGCTCAGCACGCTGCTGCGGGTCGCGGTCGTAATTTTGGCCGTCGATGAAAGACCAGGGCGCAGATCGGACGGCGGATCGGTAAGGGTAACGACAACCTTGAAGTCCTTAGCTTCCTCATTGGCCGATGTCTCCTGGGAAGTGGCCACGCCCGTAGAGCGCACGATGGCGTTATCGCCAATTTCACTGACGACGCCGTGGAAAACCTTGCGCGGGATGGCATCGATTGTCACCTCCGCAGGCTGGCCGAGTTTTACGTTGACGATATCGGTCTCGTCCACTTTCACTTCGGCAGTGATCACCGACATGTCGGCGATCGTCATCAATGTGCTGCCCGGAGAATTCTGAATTCCGATGACAACGGTCTCGCCCTCTCGCACCGGAAGATTGGTAATTACACCGTCAAACGGCGCGGCATAAGTGGTTTTTTGCAGCACGTCGGAAACACGAGTCAGATTCGCCTGGTTCTGCGAGATGTGTTTGTCGGCCGAATCTTTTTGCGCTTTAGCCTGTGAGACGCGGGCTTCGGCTTGCGCTAATCCGGCGTTGGCGGATTCCCAGGCCGCTTTTTTGACGTCGTAATCCTGCTTGGCAATCAGGGCAGCATTGTAAAGTCCCTGGGCGCGGTCCCAATCGAGTTTGGCATGTTCGGCATCGGACTTGGCGCGATTCAAGTCGGCGACGGAAGTTTTCAACGCGGCGTCGGCTGCGATGGCGTCGGTCTCGGCCGCTTCTAACGACGCACGATTGGCATTGACGTCGGCCGACGACTGCACGTTTTCGAGTTGCGCCAGCAATTGTCCTTGTTTCACGTGATCGCCTTCCTTGACATGCAGCCTGACGATCTTTCCAAAAGCGTTGGCTCCAATATTGACGTAGGTCTTGGGCTTGATCTCACCCGAAGCGCTGACGACGGAGGCAAGGTTCTCTTTTTGCACTTTCCCGGTTTGAACCGTGACCAGATTCTTGCGGCTTTGGTAAACCGTGATGGCGACGATGATAACGAGCAGGAGCGCCGCACCTACGCCAATCAGAGCTTTCTTCCATGTTTTCATAGCAAAGTTCTTGGGCCCGATCTTCACACCTGTTTTTTCAGGCCTTCCCCGGCTATGGTCGCAGAACGGCAAAGACGCACCATGGTTGAACAAAACATGATGACGCATCAACAGTTACGTTCCAACGAGGGGGAAAGTTCCCGAGTTCGTGCCAAATCGTTCGCTTCACGGCTTCGCTCCGCTGGGCTTGCGAAGTCAAAAGGCGCGACGCGCTCTCATTATAATAACGCGACTCCGGTCTGGGTCTTCGAATGTAAATCGCTCATCACATCTGGGAACTGGTTCCGCGTTTTTGCAAAGCCCGTCCTGAATGCAGCCACAAGATATGGATTTTTAAAGGGTTTAGAAGATCAGCTCGGAACCGGAAATCTTTTGGCGTCAGGCCACTTCTGCTTGCCTTGATGTATCCAATAAACATAGAATTAGTGCGACCGCTGTCTCTGGCGAGGTAGTCTTTCTATGTTTTCCGCACTTTTCCGAAATCGTTTCTCGGTTGGGGTGTTGGTTGGCGCTATAGCTTTCAGTTTAGGCGCCTTTTGTCAATCCCAGGACAAGAATGCCAGCCCGAGCGATGACAAGTCGGCAACTCAGGAAAACCAGATCGACCCTCTGAAGCGCCCAGTTCCCGAAAAGCAGCGAAAGGCCAATGCCAAGGCACTCAAAATCGAGTTGAGCAAAACCTACAGAAAATGGCTGGACGAGGACGTGCGCTGGATCATTACCGATGAAGAGCGCTCGGCCTTCATGCAGCTTTCGAACGACGAAGAGCGCGACCAGTTCATCGAGGCTTTCTGGCAACGCCGCGACCCCACGCCTGACACCGAAGAAAACGAGTTTAAAGAAGAGCACTATCGCCGCATCGCCTATGCCAACGAGCACTTCGCCTCCGGAGTGCCGGGATGGAAGACCGATCGCGGCCGCATCTACATCGTGTTTGGCCCACCCGATGACATTGAGTCCCATCCCGCCGGCGGCACCTACGAGCGCCCCATGGAAGAAGGCGGTGGCGAAACTTCAACTTTCCCGTTCGAACAATGGCGATACCGTTACCTGGAAGGTATCGGGCAGGAAGTGATCATCGAGTTCGTTGACACCTGTATGTGCAACGACTACCACATGACGATCGATCGCTCGGAAAAAGACGCGCTGAAATACACACCCAACGCCGGGCTGACAATGTACGAGCAAATGGGGATGGCGAGCAAGGCGAGCCGGTTCACGGACGGCGGTCTCGAGCAGCTCGGTCTCGGGCCGATGAATAACGACATAGAGAGCAAGGAATTCGGGCGCCTGGAAGAGTTTGCCAAGTTGCAGGCGGCGCCGGCCGTGAAGTTCAAAGATCTGGAAGAAGTGGTCGAACACAAGATCAGTTACAACCTGATGCCCTTCGATGTGCGGGC
The DNA here is from genome assembly GCA_030038475.1 of Terriglobales bacterium. Lineage (GTDB taxonomy): Bacteria > Acidobacteriota > Terriglobia > Terriglobales > Acidobacteriaceae > Acidiflorens. The sequence goes on from JASHOU010000164.1 coordinate 8,403, forward strand.
GGACTTCGTCAGGGTGACAAGCGACACGGTGCTGGTTCCGGTCACGCTACAGATCAAGAACCGGGACATCACTTTCCAAAATAAAGACGGCATACAGCGCGGCACGGTCAACATTTTCGGGCGCGTGACCACTCTTACCGGCAAGATTGTACAAACCTTCGAAGACACCGTGCAAGTCGATGTGCCGGCGGAGTTGCTCCCGAAAACCGCGGAAAATTCGTCGGTGTACTGGAAGGCCCTGCCCTTGCGCATCAGCCAGAATCGTTACCGTCTGGATATTGTGGTCAAGGACGTCAACGGAGACCGCACCGGAACGTGGAGCCGCGGCATCGTGATACCAGATTTCAGCGAAGACAAGCTGAGCAGTTCCACCCTGATCATTGCCGACCAGATGGAGCCGGTGGCAACCAAGAATGTGGGCACGGGCAGTTTTGTGATCGGGTCAATGAAAGTGCGGCCGCGCGTGGCGCCTTCCGACGGCAAGCCCATTTCATTCAAGCGCAATCAGAAGGTGAATTTCTGGATGCAGGTTTACAATCTCAGCGTCGACGAAAAGACGCACAAGCCTTCGGCGACGATCACATACAATGTGACCGACGCCAATAACAAAGCCGTGATCCATACCGTCGAGTCGACCGATACGATGGGCAACGTGGGCGATCAAGTCACGCTGGAAAAATCGCTTGCCGCCGCAAACCTGCAGCCTGGGTTGTACAAGATCGAGATCAAGGTGAATGACAACCTATCCAAGCAGACGTTGGACCCGACGGCGACCTTCGCCGTGGAGTAAACTGGCTGTCGCAGATTGATGGTTATCGATTGATGGTTTTAACCCAGGGGTGGGCGAGATGCTGCGCAAGCTCGGATTCCTCGTTTTCGCAATCCTAATGATTGCGGTCCCTGTGCCTCCGGCGTGGGGCGGAGCCGTCTCAGGCTCGGGTTCCGGTGCGATCTCGGGCTACGTTCGCGATGGCAGCGGCATCCCGCAGATGGGTGCCGCAGTAGAAATACTGGGGTCAGCGGCGCAAGCGCTAAAGGTTTTTACCGACGAGCGGGGTTTTTATTCGTTTGCGAGTCTGCTGCCCGGCAGCTATAGCCTAAAAGTCAGCGCGCCGTCATTCCTGCCTTCGCTGCGCGAAAAAATTGGAGTGCGGGCCGGTTCCAGGCAGATGGTGAACGTCACCCTGACCACGCTTTTTGAAGCCATCCAGTTGATTCCAACTCACAGTCCAGTTGACGATGACGACTGGAAGTGGACGCTGCGTTCCGTCGCCAACCGGCCCATTCTGCGTGTGCTGGATGACGGCACGACCGTGGTTGCGCAGAGCGGCGAGTCGGCTTCCGACCGCGACTTGAAAGGCAGCGTCAGCATCCTCGCCGGATCCGCCGCTCAGGGTTTTGGCAGTTCCAACGATATGACAGCCGGTTTTGCCGTCGAACGATCGGTCTCGAGTGGCACGCTGCGGCTGAATGGCAACGTTGGTTATGACAGCGACGGCCAAGGCATTCCCTCTGCAATTCTGCGAACCAGCTACACCAACCGTTTCAACGGGATGTTTGAACCTTCGGTCTCGATCACGGCTCTTCGCTTGAATTCGCTCGATCTGAACACCATGCCGGGCGCATTGCAGGCCTTGTCGGTGACCAGCGCCGATCGAGTGGTGTTCGGCGATATGGTGGAGATGAAAGTAGGCAGCGAGTTGCAGACCATCCAGTTTATGGGCCGGGTGAACGCGTTCAAGCCCTTCGGTTCGGTCGATCTCCACCTCACTCCGGACACTCTGGTCGAATATCAATATGCGAGTTCGGTGCCGCATCCGGGAGTGGAAGACCGTCTGGGTGGCGCTGCCAGCGAGGATGGTTTGGAATCGGCTTCGTCCGATCTGAGCGAAACCGCGCCTCGCATGAGCGTTACCAACTTTTCGCCGGCGGTAGAGAAGGCTCATCATCAGGAACTCTCCGTTTCTCACCGCATGGGCAAGAACAGTATGCAGGTCGCGTTCTATGCGGACAACATGCTCGATCCGGTGCTTACCGGCGTCGGTGAAGTTTCGGTCGAATCGGGTGAAGTGCTCCCCGATGTGTATTCCGGCACGTTCAACTATCAGGGGAACAATTTCGCTGCGCGCGGCATGCGAGTGGTGCTGCAGCGGAAGTTGTTGTCCGATCTGAGTGCGACCTTGGATTACGCCTACGGAAACGCGCTCGACCTATCGCGGCCTGACATTCAACTGCAAGACGCAAGGAACTGGATCCGCGCGGAGCGGCGACAGGCGATGGCGGCGAAGTTGAGCGGAACTGTGCCGAAATCGAAGACGCGCTGGATCGCTTCCTATCGCCACGCGACCTCGACCACCTTAACCCCTGTCGATCTCTTCAACACCTCGCCGGGCGCAGTCGATCCGTATCTGAGCCTGTGCATCCGGCAACCGATTCCCGCCAGCTTCTTTGCCGGACACCTGGAAGTTCTGATGGATTTAAGAAATCTGCTGGCGCAGGGATATGTACCGGTGCTGGGAAGCGACGGACACACAGTTTATCTGGTGCAGTCGGTGCGCTCGGCGCGCGGCGGCGTGGAATTCAGCTTCTAAAATCCCTGCACCTGAAATCCAAGTTTTCGGAATTTTCCCGCCAACAATTCTCGAACCGGTTGTCGTTCGCTTCGTTGCTATTCGCGTTTTCGATCCCTCGTATCGAATTCTTTTCGTGACAATCGGCACTGATCTTTTCCTCACTTCTCGTCTATAATTCCGCGATCCTACATGAGGTGTACTTGTTTGCTCGCGAAGCGGAGATACATTTCCGCACCGCGGCGGTGAAGGAGAACGGCAATGAAGCTTCGTTGGCTGGCGATGTTGGTTCTGCTGTCGGCGGTCGCGCTTGTGGGCCAGACTTTTCGTGGGACAATTCTCGGTTCCGTGACCGATCCCTCGGGCGCGTTTGTCAGCGGTGCGACAGTCACGGTGCGCAACGTGGCGACCGGGTTGGAGCGCACCACGACCACCAGCGCGGATGGCAGCTATTCGTTACCTGAATTGCCGGTGGGAACGTACTCCGTCACTATCAGACAGACGGGATTCGAAACCTTTGTGGCCAATGCGGTGACTGTGGACGTAGCTACCGAGCGCCGCGTGGACGCCGCCCTCAAGACGGGAGCGGTCTCCACCAGCGTCGAAGTTTTTGCTGAAGATCTACCGATAGTTGAAACCACATCGAACGTCCTTGGCGGCGTCATCACCGCCGATGCCGTCGCGGATATGCCGGTCAACGGCCGTGACTACACCAAGCTTATTTTTCTCAATCCCGGCGTCGCCGGCTCGCCCGATATGATTTCCGATTCCCCCGGCTCCTTCGGTGAGTTTTCGATGAACGGCGCCCGCGGCCGCTCCAACAACTACCTGCTCGACGGCACCGACATGAACGATGGCTACCGCAATGATCCCGCCATCAACGAGGCGGGTGTATTCGGTACTCCAGCAACGATCTTACCGCTCGACGCGGTGTCCGAAGTCAACGTCCTCTCGAACTTCGAGCCCGAGTACGGACGCAACGCGGGTGCGGTCGTCAATATTGTCACCAAGAGCGGCACCAATAGTATCCACGGAACTGCCGCAGAATATTTCCGCAACGACGCCTTGGATGCGCGGAATTATTTCGACCCAGTAGGCACGCCCAAGGCCTTGTTCCACAATAATCAGTTTGGCGCATCGGTAGGCGGACCGATCATCAAAGACCGGACGTTCTTTTATGTAGACTACGAAGGCCAAAGAGAGCCACTGGGAGTGGTTACCATCTCCAGCGTGCCGACCGGCACAGCCCCTGACGGAGCGTTGCAACCGAGCGATGCCACCAACCCGGT